>NZ_WKCD01000006.1:0-67335 GCF_021606625.1 Pseudomonas sp. PA-4-8C | reverse complement strand
GACTGGGTCGGCACATTCGGCGGCGGCGAGGATCAGACGGGGCAACGGCCGCGCCAGGTCTTCCTGGCCGGCACCGGCACGGCCGATGCATTCCTCACCCTTGATCTGCCACACCCGCGTTGCCGGGCGTTCCTTGAGGCTGGCGGCAAAGCGTCTCCCCAGTTCGCCCCCCCCGCTGCGGCTGTCCGGCAGCAACCAGTGGCGCGGGCTGAATTGGTTATCCACAGCGCGCAGGCCCTGCACGCGTTGCTCCGGTGCATAACCCTCGAACTCATGCCCATCCAGCACCAGCAGACGGTCGACGCCCGCCGTGGCAAAGGCGCTTTCCTTGTGTTCACCGAACACCACCGCCAACACCGCGCCGTCACTGCCGGCCAACTGGCGCGCCAGACCAAGCAGGTCACGGTCGTGGCTGCTCAGGCGGCCACCGACCATGTCCGGTACCACGTTGATGTAGAACGCCGGGGCCGGCACCTGATGCAGCGGCAATTGCACTTCCACTGCCGCGGTGCGCTTGGCCGCGCCGCCCTGCTGGGCACCGCTGCGGTCGATGCGCTTGATGCCGTTGGGGCCGATAAAACCGACACCATGCATGTTTTTGCGAATGACGCCGTTGGGCCCCATCCAGCTGTGTTGCAGCGGCTGCATCGCCGCGTGCAACGGGTGCAGGCGGTTACGGGCGATCCATTCGGCCCGTGGGTCGCGGCGGATAATATCGCTCATCAGTGCACCTCCGCAGGTTCACGCTTGAGGGGGGCTTTGGCTGGCGCGGCGTCTTCAAGCAGCGCGTCGGCTACCAGCTCGGCGATGTCCTTGATCAACGGGCGCGGTTCGACCACGCCTTCGAGCATCGCGGTGCATTGCGGGCAACCCACGGCCACCAGTTCGGCACCGGTCTCGCGGATGTCGTCCATGCGCATATCGGGGATACGTTGCTTGCCGGGAATGTCGGTGATCGGCGCGCCGCCCCCGCCACCGCAGCAGCGCGACCGAAAGCCCGAGCGTTGCATTTCCTTGACCTCGATACCCAGCGCCCGCAGCACTTGGCGCGGCGCCTCGTATTCACCGTTGTAGCGGCCCAGGTAGCACGGGTCGTGGTAGGTCACGCTGTTGCCTTTATGCTGGCCCAGGTTCAGCGCGCCCTCGCCGATCAGCTCGGCCATGAAGGTGCTGTGGTGCTGCACCCGGTAGTTGCCGTTGAAGGCACCGTATTCGTTTTTCAGCACATGGAAGCTGTGTGGGTCGCAGGTGACGATGCGCTTGAAGCTGTACTTGGCCAGGGTCTGGATATTGCGCGTGGCCAGCAGCTGGAATGTCGCTTCATCGCCGAGGCGACGCGCCACGTCACCGCTGTCGCGTTCTTCCAGGCCAAGCACGGCGAAGTCGACCTTGGCGGCCTTGAGTACTTTTACGAAGGCGCGCAGGGTACGTTGGTTACGCATGTCGAAGGCGCCATCGCCGACCCAGAACAGTACATCGCAACTGCCATTGTCGCTGAGCAGCGGCAGGTTCAGGTCTGCCGCCCAGTTCAGGCGACCACCGGGGGCAAAGCCGCCAGGGTTGTCGGTGGCGATCAGGTTTTCCAGGACTTCGGCGCCCTTGTTCGGCGTAGCGCCTTTTTCCAGGGTGAGGTGGCGACGCATGTCGACGATGGCGTCCACGTGCTCGATCATCATCGGGCACTCTTCCACGCAGGCGCGGCAGGTGGTGCACGACCACAGGGTCTCGGCGTCCACTAGGCCGTTGACGATCGGCTGGTGCGGGTTGCCGCCGTGTTCGCCCACCGGTTTGCCGGGGTACGGGCTGCCGGCGAACTTGGCATCGGTGCCACCGGCCAGGCCGACCACCATGTCCTGGATGAGTTTTTTCGGGTTCAGTGGCTGGCCGGCGGCAAACGCCGGGCACGCCGCTTCGCACTTGCCGCACTGCACGCAGGCGTCGAAGCCGAGCAGTTGGTTCCAGGTGAAGTCCTTGGGTTTTTCCACGCCCAGCGGCGCGGTTTTATCGCTCAGGTCCAACGGTTTCAACCCGGTGGAGCGGCCACCGCCAAAGCGTTCGGCGCGGCGGTGCCAGGCCAGGTGCAGGGCACCGGCGAAGGCGTGTTTCATCGGCCCGCCCCAGGTCATGCCGAAAAACATTTCGGACACGCCCCACAACACGCCCACGCTCAGCAATGCCGCGAGCAACCAGCCGCCGAAGTCGGCGGGCAGAATCCCGGCCACCGGCAAGGTCACCAGGAAGAAGCTCACCGAGAAGGCCATCAGGCTTTTCGGCAGGCGCATCCACGGGCCTTTGGACAGGCGCGCAGGCGGATTGCGGCGGCGCAGGTACATGAAGATCGCGCCGACAAACATCAATGTCGACGCCAGCAGCAGTGCATAGCCAAGAATGCGGCTCTGCAGGCCGAAACCGTGCACCGCAATCGCCAGCAACGCCGACAGCACAAAGCCCAGCGCCGTCGCAACGTGGGTGTTGGCGATGTATTTGTCACGGGCGACCACGTGGTGCAGGTCGACCATGTAGCGCTTGGGCATGGCCAAAAGGCCGCCCAGCAGGTCGACTTTGGATGCGCGGCCACGACGCCACATGTTCGCCCGGCGCAAGGCGCCGAGGACGGCGAGGCCCAGGGCGGCAAAAAGCAGGATGGGAAGAAGGGTATTCAGCATGGTGAAGCTCCCACTAAGATCGTTCCCACGCTCTGCGTGGGCATGCATCCTGTGACGCTCTGCGTCACGACCTTAAAAGCAGACGCGGAGCGTCCAGGGCGGCATTCCCACGCAGAGCGTGGGAACGATCAGGTGCGTCAGAAATCCTTGCACAAGCGCAGGGCGTCATAGATGGCGGCGTGGGTATTGCGCTGGGCCACACAGTCACCAATGCGGAACAGCAAGTACCCCTCGCCCGCCTCGCTCAGGCATGGCTGCGGCTTGATCGCAAACAAGGCTTCAACGTCGATCTGGCCCTTGTTGCGTGAGCCTTCCTTGAGCCCGTAGTAAATGGCCTCGTCCGGACGCACGCCGTTCTCCACCACCACCTGGTCCACCACCCGCTCCTCTTTGGCGCCGGTGTATTCGTTCTCCAGCACAGCCACCAGCTTGTCGCCCTCGCGGTAGACCTTTTCCAGCATCATGTCGCCGGTCATGATCACTTCCTTGGGGTACATGCTGCGGTAGTACGTGGGGAACGACGTACCGCCGATCGCCACGCCCGGCTTGATGTCGTCGGTGACGATTTCCACCTGGCTGCCTTTGTCGGCCAGGAAGTCGGCCACCGACATCCCGGTGAATTCACAGATGGTGTCGTACACCAGCACGTTCTTGCCAGGCAGCACCTTGCCGTCGAGCACGTCCCAACTGCTCACTACCAAGCCTTCGGCGGCGCCCCAGTGTTCGTTCTGCTCGATGAACGGATGCCCACCCACCGCCAGCACCACCACGTCCGGACGCACGTCCAGGATGGTCTCGGCATCGGCTGCAACACCCAGGCGCAGGTCGACTTTCAAACGCGCCAGCTCCAGTTGATACCAACGGGTGATACCGGCGATCTGGTCACGCTGCGGCGCTTTCGATGCCGTGGTGATTTGCCCGCCGATAAACTCCTTTTTCTCGAACAGCGTCACGTCGTGGCCACGTTCAGCCGCCACGCGCGCGGCTTCCATCCCGGCCGGGCCGGCGCCCACCACAACCACCTTGCGCTTGGGCCCGGTGGACTTCTCGATGATGTGCGGCACGCCCATGTATTCACGGGAGGTCGCGGCGTTCTGGATGCACAACACATCCAGGCCCTGGTACTGGCGGTCGATGCAGTAGTTGGCGCCCACGCACTGCTTGATCTGGTCGATCTGGCCCATCTTGATCTTGGCGATCAGGTGCGGGTCGGCGATGTGCGCACGGGTCATGCCGACCATGTCCACATAGCCGCCTTCCAGAATGCGCGTGGCCTGGTTCGGGTCCTTGATGTTCTGCGCGTGCAGCACCGGAACCTTGACCACTTCCTTGATGCCGGCCGCCAGGTGCAGGAATGGCTCCGGCGGGTAGCTCATGTTCGGGATGACGTTGGCCAGGGTGTTGTGGGTGTCGCAACCCGAGCCCACCACGCCGATAAAATCGAGCATGCCGGTGTCATCGTAGTACTTGGCGATTTGCTTCATGTCCTCGTGGGACAAGCCGTCCGGGTGGAACTCGTCACCGCACAGGCGCATGCCCACACAGAAGTCATCCCCCACTTCGGCACGCACGGCCTTCAACACTTCCAGGCCGA
The DNA here is from genome assembly GCF_021606625.1 of Pseudomonas sp. PA-4-8C. NCBI lineage: Bacteria > Pseudomonadati > Pseudomonadota > Gammaproteobacteria > Pseudomonadales > Pseudomonadaceae > Pseudomonas > Pseudomonas sp. PA-4-8C. The sequence continues at coordinate 63,075 of NZ_WKCD01000006.1, read as the reverse complement.
ACTTCATGCGGCCCTCGAAGCTGCCGCCCCATTCATCGGTACGCTTGTTGACCCGCGGGCTCCAGAACTGGTCGATCATGTGCTGGTGCACGGCCGACAATTCCACCCCGTCCAGGCCACCGGCTTTGGCCCGGCGCGCGGCCTGGGCGTAGTTGCCGATCACGCGCCAGATCTCTTCCGGCTCGATGGTCTTGCAGGTGGCACGGTGTACCGGTTCACGCACGCCGGACGGCGACATCAGGGTTGGCCAGTTGAAGCCGTCCCAACGCGAGCGTCGGCCCATGTGGGTAATCTGGATCATGATCTTGGCGCCATGCTTGTGCATGGCATCGGCCAGGTTCTGGAAGTGCGGGATGATGCGGTCGGTAGACAGGTTCACCGACGCCCACCACTCCTGCGGGCTGTCGATGGCCACCACCGAGGAGCCGCCGCAGATCGCCAGGCCAATACCGCCCTTGGCTTTCTCTTCGTAATACTTCACATAGCGGTCGGTGGTCATGCCGCCGTCGGTGGCATACACCTCGGCGTGAGCGGTACTGAGCACTCGGTTGCGGATGGTCAGTTTGCCGATCTGAATCGGCTGGAACATTGCTTCGAAAGCCATGGCACGGTCCTCGGCTTACAACGGCTTGACGGTGAACAAGCCGTCATCGTGGCCCTCTTCGGAGCCTCCGTAGACTTGTTCGGCGACGGTGCGGATGTTGCTGCCACGCGCTTGCAGGATCTGGTCCATGGCGCCGGCAAACCAGCCGGTGAACATGTAGTCCACCTTGCGGCCGACCTTGCCGTACACATAGACGAATGCCGAGTGTTCCAGCTTGACGCTGGCGGTGCCTTTATCCAGGTCGATGTCCTGGATCTTGAACAGGCCCCAGCCGCGTTGCGACAGGCGTTTCATGTAATGCTCGAACACCGCGACGCCTTCCAGGCCGTGGCATTCAGCTTCTTTTTCGCACCAGTGCCAGGCGGATTTGTAGCCGGCCTTGTAGAGGATCTCGGCGTAGGCGTCCGCGCCCAGCACTTCTTCGATGCCCATATGGTTGTTGACGAAGAAATGGCGTGGCACGTACAGCATCGGCAGGGCGTCGGAGGTCCAGACACCGGTTTCGCTGTCGACTTCAATTGGCAATTGCGGGGCGATCTTGGCCATGGAAACTTAACTCCAGAAAATTCGTTTTGATGCCCGCCACGCGGATGGCGGCGGGTGAAGGATTAAGCGAGCAGTGGCTTATTCGCCCCAGACGTCCTTGAGCACGTTGACCCAGTTCTCGCCCATGATCTTGCGCACCACGCGCTCGCTGTGGCCGCGCTTGAGCAGGGTCTCGGTGAGGTTGGGGAACTCACCCACGGTGCGGATGCCCAGCGGGTTGATGATCTTGCCGAAGCTGGTCAGGCGGCGGGCGTAGCCCTTGTCATGGGTGAGCATTTCGAAGAAATCCTGGCCATGGCCCTGGGTGAAGTCGGTGCCGATGCCGATGGCGTCTTCGCCGACGATGTTCATGGTGTATTCGATGGCTTCGGCATAGTCGTCGATAGTCGAGTCGATGCCCTTGGCCAAAAACGGCGCGAACATGGTCACACCGACAAATCCGCCATGGTCGGCGATGAACTTCAGCTCTTCATCGGACTTGTTGCGCGGGTGCTCTTTAAGCCCGGACGGCAGACAGTGGGAGTAGCACACCGGCTTTTTCGATTCGAGGATGACCTCTTCGCTGGTCTTGGAGCCCACGTGGGACAGGTCGCACATGATGCCGACGCGGTTCATCTCGCCGACGATCTCACGCCCGAAACCCGACAGGCCGCCATCGCGCTCGTAGCAACCGGTGCCCACCAGGTTCTGGGTGTTGTAGCACATCTGCACCACGCCCACGCCGAGCTGCTTGAAGATCTCGACATAGCCGAGCTGGTCCTCAAAGGCATGGGCATTCTGGAAGCCGAAGATGATGCCAGTCTTGCCCAGCTCCTTGGCGCGGCGGATGTCGGCGGTGGTTTTCACCGGGATCACCAGGTCGCTGTTTTCGCGGATCAGGGTCTGGCTGGCAACGATGTTATTGATCGTGGCCTGGAAGCCTTCCCACACCGACACCGTGCAATTGGCGGCGGTGAGGCCACCTTTGCGCATGTCTTCGAACAGGTCGCGGTTCCACTTGGCAATAATCAGACCGTCGATAACGATGCTGTCGGCGTGCAACTCGGCTGGGCTCATCAGGCGTCCCCTTATTGGCGATTCATGCGCCGAATCGTCTGCCGGCGCTTTGGGGCCAGCATATGCCCAGGCACCGACGGAGCCGGGTGCAAAAACGACAGGGGAATTGCCGAAAGCGTCAATCCACGACAAAGGCTGCGAAGACAGGCCCCACGGTTGGCTGTTCTTTGTCTTACGCTTGAGCCAGAATTCCTCATCACCTGATATGAGACGGCGCAATGAAATCGATTTTCCTGGCTTTGGCACTCATCGCAACCACCGCCCACGCGGCCGAAGACACCGACAGCACGCCGTGCGACGGCATCGAGAACGACCAGCAAACCCTGGAATGCGCCACCTACAACAAAACCACTGCCGAGCAATTGCTCAAAGATAACTATGAGGGGTTGCTGGAGCGCATGGGTTCGACCTACGGCAGCGATAAGACCAAACTGGCGGACATTACCGCCCGTCTGAAGGATGCCCAGCAAAAATGGGAGAAACTGCGGGATGCCGATTGTGCAGTGGACACCTTCCCGGCAGTGACCGGCACCAAGGCCTACGCGATTGCGCACAACGACTGCCTGGCGCGGATGAGTGATGAGCGGTCGGAGTTTTTGGAGTCGATTGGGCAGGAGTAAGCACCCTTCACGCGACCAGGCCGCGCAAAGGGCTGCGCCACGCTCAAGCCATGAAAGGTGACTTGAACGGCCTTTTGGTCAAGGGTGAGGCTGGCTCGTAGGCATACCCCAGCGCGGTGATATCCATCACCTCACGGATACGACGAGTCCAGGGTTTGATCACATCATCGTAATTATGCCCGGTGGGGCCATCCTGCATCGGGCAGTAATGAGGCGCCAGTGCGGGCTTATCCAGCATCATTTGCGCCTGCCAGTCGGCCCAGATTTTGTCGATGAAACAATGATGCAGAAAAAATACTGGATCTTCGGGCGAGGTCATCGCCAGCATGTTGCCGCCAATCCATAAATGGACGCGGTTGTGCAATTGAGAACCAGCGGTGGTGACTTGCGGGTCGCCCTTCTGAGTGATCCAGCCTTCGAGTCGGTTTCTAAAGCCTCTATTGAACGGACTCGACGTGTAGTTCGGCTCGTCATACAGCCCTTCATTCATTGCCATCTGCAAGTCCGCAGCCGTCGGCAGCGAGTTGACCAAACGTGAGAACTGGCGCTTCAACCCCGCCCCCGGCAGCCCATCTTCCGGATAGGCAGGCACCGGCCAATTGCCGTATCGGTACGCGAAGGGTCCATCCTGCACCCTGAATTCATCGGCAGCGTCACCGTCACCCCCCAGCAGGCTTTGCTCCCACACCGGCGAATTCGTCGGGTCTGCCGCGTCCAATGTCCAATCCCAGTAAGGCAGCGTGATGCCGGGCGTGATGGTCTGAAGGTCGGCTTCCAACTGCAACAACATTTCACGATGCCAGGGTAAAAAAGCCGGCCCCAAGTGGGCGCCATTACGATAGTCGGGATCTTGGGGTTCATCAGGGTGAACGGTAGGTACCATCACTGCGTGATGCCAATGCACATACTTGTCGTATCCGCCATTACCCTTAAGGGCCAACAGCGTATTGGTAAACGCTAGCCGTTCAGGCCCGCTCAGTTTTCGAATTTCCTTGCGAATATTCATTGCCCGCCTCCCTCGTCGCAAAAAAATGGGACCGCGTGCCAGCCCCTGCTGCGAATCTAGTTGGGGAACCCATCAGGATCTACTGTCAGATCTGACAGTATCAGCACTGTCTCCGACGGATGGTCAGCTCCTCTTGAACGAACCGAGCCTGTTACCATCCGTGCCCTCTTTTCCTGCTCAAGGCAACGCCATGATTATTTGCGGCATCGAAATCAAAGGCAGCGAAGCCATCATCGCTGTCGCCTCCCTGGACAACCAGGCGCTGACCCACGTCGCCCTGGCGACCAAGAAAATCGCCCTCGACGATGACGACGAAGCGGCCAACGTCAAAGCCTTTGCCGCACAGGTGAAAGCGTTTGTGCAGGCCAATGGCATCACGCGTATTGCCATCAAGAAACGCAGCAAGAAAGGTGAGTTTGCCGGTGGCCCGACGACGTTCAAGATTGAAGGGGTGTTTCAATTGCTGGAGGGGGTTGAGGTGACGCTGCTGTCGCCGCAGACCATCAATGCGCAATACAAAAAGCACACCTTTGATCTGCCAGCGACGCTCAACAAGTATCAGCACGAGGCCTATAAGACCGCGTGCTCATGTCTGATGAAGAAATAACCGCACATCAGCTTTTGACGCAGTGCTCCAAGCCGTGCCCGCCGCCTTCGTACTCAGGGCCGTAATAGTATTTAACGAAGGAGACTTTGCCTTCCGGGGTCGGTGTCACTTGCGCTACGCCCACGCCAAAGTCCTTCAAGGCCGGGTCGGTGTGAGCGAAGTAGATGCCCAGCGTATCCGAGGTGCCGGCGGCCATGCCTTCATAGCGGGACTTGTCTTCCAGGGTCAGGGTGAAGGTGTAGGCGGCGTACTTGCCAGTGCTTTGCGTGGCGTCAAGTTTCATCTCGACAACGCCTTTGAAGTGGCCGATATGTTTGTCCTGGCCATTACATTCATAACGGCCGCTGTAATCGGCGCCGGTGAATGGCGCGGGCGCCTGGGCTGCCCATACCGGGGTGGACGCGAGTGCGATCAGAGTGATTAGTTTTTTCAGCATGCCAACCTCTTATGGTTACGTAAGAAACCATTTGGACGTTAGCAGTCCTTTTCCGGTAATCGCGTGCAGCGTTGCAAAACAAGAATATTCCCACGCCACCACATGCATTTCCTGACACCACACTACTTACCAATGTGGGAGCTGGCTTGCCTGCGATTGCGATGTATCAGTTGGCCTATGCGGTGCTGACCCGCCGCCATCGCAGGCAAGCCAACTCCCACCTTGAATCTGCACCAACGCTCAAATCGCCTCCCGTCGCCGATCCTCCCGCGGGCATTTGGCAAACCTTGCGCGATAGCTCCTGGTGAAATACGACGGTGACTCAAACCCGCACGCAATACTCACTTCCAGCACGCTCATGTCGCTCTGGCGCAGCAGTTTTCGGGCTTTTTCCAGGCGCAGGCCCAGGTAGAAGTTACTGGGGGTGTCGTTCAGGTGCAGGCGAAACAGCCGCTCCAGTTGGCGTCGTGTGACCTTGATCGTTTCGGCCAGGGCCAAGGTGCTCAGGGGCGGTTCGGTGTGCTGTTCCATTTCGCCGATCACGTGCACCAGTTTCTTGTTGTTGATGCCGTAGCGCGTGGCGATCTGCATGCGCTGGTGGTCTTTGCGCGGGCGGATGCGGCTTAGTACGAATTGCTCGGAAACCTGGATAGCCAGCTCCGGGCCGTGGGCCTGGGCGATGAGGTCGAGCATCAGGTCGATGGAGGCCGTGCCGCCGGCGCAGGTGATGCGGCGCCGGTCGATTTCGAACAGTTCCTGGGTCACGCTCAGGTGCGGATAGGCTTCCTTGAAGGCGTCGATGGCTTCCCAGTGCAAGGTCAGGCGGTGGCCGTCAAGCAGGCCAGCCTCAGCCAGCACGCAGGCACCGGTGTCGATGGCGCCGAGGGTCACACCCTCATGGTCGAGGCGGCGCAGCCAATGCTCCAGGGCGGGCGTGGCGAACTGCAGGGGTTCGAAGCCAGCCACCACCAGTAAAGTCGCGCCTTTTTTCAATAGTTCAAGCGCGGCGTCGGCGTTGACCGACATGCCGTTGCTCGCCAGCACCGCGCCGCCATCGGCACTCAAGATGTGCCAGCGGTACAGCTCGCCGCGAAAGCGGTTGGCCACCCGCAACGGTTCCAGTGCGGAGATAAAACCGAGGGCCGAGAAACCCGGCATCAGCAAGAAATAGACATCCTGGGACATGGTGGCGCTCTCGTCGGACGGGCAGCGTGGTCACTGTGATACGCCAGTTCAACCGGCCATTCAAGAGCCCAGGTCGCTGCAGTGCAAAAGCGGGTCGCCGCCGTGCGCTTTGCGGGGCGCCAAGCTGCGTAACGTGATCCCACGGCGCACAAAGACGCCGGCACCCACAATAACGACTGCCGAGGGCTCCACCCATGAACCGACTGATCAGCCGCTGCGTACTTGCACTCAGCGCCAGCGCTATTTTGAGCACCCCTGTCATGGCATCGGATGCCCCTGCTTGCCAGAACGTGCGCATGGGCGTGGTGAACTGGACTGACGTCATCGCCACCAGCGCCATGGCCCAGGTGCTGCTTGACGGCCTCGGCTACAAGACCAAACAAACCAGCGCCTCTCAGCAAATCATCTTTGCCGGCATCCGCGACCAGCGCCTGGACCTGTTTCTCGGTTATTGGAACCCGCTGATGACCCAGACCATCACGCCGTTCGTCGACACCAAGCAAGTCAAAGTCCTCGACAAAGCCAGCCTGGAAGACGCCCGCGCCACCCTCGCAGTGCCGACTTATCTGGCGGACAAGGGCCTGAAAACCTTTGCCGATATCGCCAGGTTCGAGAAAGAGCTGGGCGGCAAGATTTATGGCATCGAGCCGGGCTCGGGCGCCAATACGCAGATCAAGGCGATGATCGCCAAGAACCAGTTCGGCCTGGGCAAGTTCCAGTTGGTGGAGTCCAGCGAAGCCGGCATGTTGGCGGCCGTGGACCGTGCTGTGCGCCGCAAGGAAGCCGTGGTGTTCTTTGGTTGGGCGCCGCACCCGATGAACGTCAATGTGGCGATGACTTACCTCACCGGCAGCGAAGACGCCCTGGGCCCGAACGAAGGCATGGCCACCGTATGGACCGTGACCGCGCCGGCCTACGCCGACCAGTGCCCCAATGTGCATAAGTTGCTGACTAACCTGACGTTCACTGCCGCCGACGAGAGCCGGATGATGCAGCCGCTGCTGGATCACAAGGACGCCATCGAGTCCGCCAAACAGTGGCTCAAAGACCACCCACAAGACCAGGCGCGCTGGCTGGAGGGTGTGACCACCTTCGACGGCAAGCCGGCTGCCGCCAACCTGCAATTGACCACCAAATAACCCATCCAGATCACCGCTTCGCAGCCCATGACGGTTGCGAACGGCGCCCTGCGCCTTGAAATCACACGCCTGTAAGGAACCGCCTCATGAACCACGACGTCATCATCACCTGCGCACTCACCGGTGCTGGCGACACGACCGCCAGAAGCCCACACGTGCCGGTCACCCCTAAACAAATCGCCGCCGCTGCGGTGGAAGCCGCCAAGGCCGGTGCCACCGTGGTGCATTGTCATGTACGCGACCCGCAGACCGGCAAGTTCAGCCGCGATGTGGCCCTGTACCGTGAAGTGATGGAGCGCATCCGCGAGGCCGACATCGACATCATCGTCAACCTCACCGCCGGCATGGGGGGGGACCTGGAGATCGGTGGCGGCGAGAATCCCATGGAGTTCGGGCCCAATACCGACCTGGTGGGCCCGCTGACCCGCCTGGCCCACGTTGAAGAACTGCTGCCGGAAATCTGCACCCTGGACTGCGGCACGCTGAACTTCGGCGATGGCGACACCATTTACGTGTCCACCCCGGCGCAGCTGCGTGCCGGCGCCAAACGTATCCAGGAACTGGGCGTAAAGGCCGAGCTGGAAATTTTCGACACCGGCCACCTGTGGTTCGCCAAGCAGATGATCAAGGAAGGGTTGCTGGATAACCCGCTGTTCCAACTGTGCCTGGGCATTCCCTGGGGCGCGCCGGCCGATACCACCACCATGAAAGCCATGGTCGACAACCTGCCCGCCGACGCGGTGTGGGCTGGCTTCGGGATTGGTCGCATGCAAATGCCAATGGCCGCGCAAGCGGTGCTGCTGGGGGGCAACGTACGGGTGGGCCTGGAGGACAACCTGTGGCTGGACAAGGGCGTGCTCGCCACCAATGGGCAGTTGGTGGAGCGTGCCAGTGAAATTCTCAGCCGGTTAGGCGCAAGAGTCCTGACCCCAGCCGAAGGCCGCATCAAGATGGGCCTGACCCAACGCGGCTAACACAGACACCACCACTCCTGTGGGAGCCGGGCTTGCCCGCGATGAGGCCAGTAAATCCGCCACATCTTTGTAGCCTGCAATGCCGCCATCGCGGGCAAGCCCGGCTCCCACAAAGGATCATCGAACACTTTAGGAATATGCCATGCGCTTTATCACCGACATCAAAACCTTCGCCGCGTTGGGCAGCGGCGTCATCGGCAGCGGCTGGGTGTCCCGTGCCCTTGCCCATGGCCTGGATGTAGTCGCCTGGGACCCGGCGCCCGGTGCCGAGGCAGCCCTGCGCAAACGCGTCGCCAACGCCTGGACTGCCCTTGAACAACAGGGCCTGGCGCCCGGTGCCTCCCAAGACCGCCTGCGCTTTGTCACCACCATCGAAGAATGCGTGAAAGACGCGGACTTCATCCAGGAAAGCGCCCCGGAACGCCTGGAGCTGAAGCTGCAATTGCACAGCCAGATCAGCGCCGCGGCCAAGCCGAACGTATTGATCGGTTCCAGCACCTCAGGGCTATTGCCCAGCGAATTCTATGAAAGCTCCACCCACCCGGAACGCTGCGTGGTCGGCCACCCCTTCAACCCGGTCTACCTGTTGCCACTGGTAGAAGTGGTGGGCGGCAAAAACACCGCGCCAGAGGCAATCCAGGCGGCGATCTCGGTGTATGAATCCCTCGGCATGCGCCCGCTGCATGTGCGCAAGGAAGTGCCGGGGTTTATTGCCGACCGCCTGCTGGAAGCGCTGTGGAGAGAGGCGCTGCACCTGGTCAATGACGGCGTGGCGACCACCGGCGAAATCGACGATGCCATTCGCTTTGGTGCCGGGCTGCGCTGGTCGTTCATGGGTACTTTCCTCACTTACACCCTGGCGGGCGGCGATGCGGGCATGCGCCACTTCATGGCGCAGTTCGGCCCGGCGTTGCAGTTGCCGTGGACTTACCTGCCGGCGCCTGAATTGACTGAAAAACTGATTGATGATGTGGTCGATGGCACCGCGGAGCAGTTAGGTAACCACAGCATCTCGGCGCTGGAGCGCTATCGTGATGACTGTCTGCTGGCGGTGCTGGAAGCCGTAAAAACAACCAAGGCCAAGCACGGCATGAACTTCGCCGAATAACCCCGTGGAAGCTGGCTTGCCTGCGATGGCGGTGTTGGCCTCACCATTGCTATCGCAGGCAAGCCAGCTCCCACATTTGACCGCATACTGAATTGGATTCATGCCATGCCCGCACTGACCACCTACACCACGAACATCCTGCCCGACTGGGTCGACTACAACGGCCATCTGCGTGACGCGTTCTATCTGCTGATCTTCAGCTACGCCACCGATGCGCTGATGGACACCCTGGGGCTGGACAGCGAAAACCGCGAAGCCAGTGGCCACTCGCTGTTCACCCTGGAGCTGCACCTGAACTACCTGCATGAGGTGAAGCTCGGGGCCGAGGTTGAGGTGCATACCCAACTGATCGCCCATGACGCCAAGCGCCTGCACCTCTATCACAGCCTGCACCTTGTGGGCGAAGGGCGCGAGTTGGCCGGTAACGAACAGATGCTGCTGCATGTCGATCTGGCCGGGCCGCAGTCGGCGCCGTTTGCCGGCGCGACCCTGGAAAAACTCATTGCCCTGAGCCGGGAACACGCCGATCTACCCCGGCCTGCTCTACTCGGCCGGGTGATCGGGTTGCCCGCGCAAAAAAAAGCCCCGATCCAGCCGTGACGGGATCGGGGCAGAGTGCTTTGTGTGAGCCGTGCATGTCGAGGGTGACCAAACCTTCAAGCTGCGTGCCTGGGTTCAGTGTGCCCGTTACGGGTCAGGTCAAGTACCCCGAAAACGACCTGTTCATAGTCATACGAGCCATCGGTGGATTCTGCCCTTGCCGCCAGTCCTGGGGCCTACCAGAATCCAAGTCAATTCCAGCTCCCTACACCAGGATGACCGTCATGATGCACGCGGATTTGATTGACCAGGATGACCTGCTGGGCCAACTGCGCTCGCTGGGTTTTGAAGTGTCCAGCGGCGCTACCGCCGAGCAGGCTTGCGAATGTGCGGTGCGCGGGTTGAGTGAAGCGCGGGCCAAGGCGCTCAAGGGCATGGTTGAAAAGATGTACAGCGGCAGCGCGACGATTTTGCCGGCGGTGAGGCAGGCGATCGACCAGCAATTGTTGCCGGCGCTGATGCAGTTCAAACAAAGCTCTGGCGCCTGAAATACCGCTATCGCAGGCAAGCCAGCTCCCACAGGGGAACGCATTCCAAGGTGGGAGCTGGCTTGCCTGCGATGCAGACGGCTCGGTTTTTAGAGCCTTACACTGGCAAAGGTCGACTCATTGCGCGCCTGGCTCAACGCCGACATCGGCCCCGACAATGGGGACAACACCAGTGCCGGCGGAATCGGCATCATCGCCACTTGCTGGGTGGTGTTGGAACCTACGCGCTCATCCCGTGGCGGAATGCCAAAGTACTCGCGATAGCACTTGGAAAAGTGCGGCGTAGACACAAACCCGCACACCGAGGCAACTTCGATGATCGACATCGGCGTCTGCTTGAGCAGTTGCCGTGCACGGATCAGGCGCAGCTTGAGGTAGTAGCGCGACGGCGAGCAGTGCAGGTATTTCTGGAACAGCCGCTCCAACTGCCGGCGCGACACGGCGACATACACCGCCAGTTCGTCCAGGTCGATCGGCTCTTCGAGGTTGGCTTCCATCAGCGCGACGATTTCCTGCAGTTTCGGCTGGTTGGTGCCGAGCATGTGCTTGAGCGGCACACGCTGGTGATCCTGTTCGTTGCGGATGCGTTCGTACACGAACATCTCGGAGATGGCGGCCGACAATTCACGGCCGTGGTCACGGCTGATCAGGTGCAACATCATGTCCAGGGGTGCGGTGCCGCCGGAGCTGGTGAAGCGGTTGCGGTCGAGGGTGAACAGGCGCGTGCTCATGGCCACCCGCGGGAAGGCTTCCTGCATCGACGCCAGGCATTCCCAGTGCACGCTGCAATCAAAGCCGTCGAGCAAGCCGGCGCAGGCCAGGGCCCAGCTGCCGGTGCACACCGCGCCAAGGCGGCGAGACTGGCGCGCCTGGCTTTGCAGCCACGACACATGTTCACGGGTGACGGTACGCTGGATGCCCACGCCGCCGCACACGATGACCGTGTCCAGGACGGGGGCTTTGTGCATGGAGGCGTCGGGGGTGATTTGCAGGCCATCGCTGGCCCACACCTGGTTGCCGTCGACACTCAGGGTTGTCCAGCGATACAGCTCGCGGCCGGACAGCTGGTTGGCCATGCGCAGTGGCTCCACGGCTGACGCCAGGGAAATCAGCGTGAAATTGTCCAGCAGCAAAAAGCCGATGGATTGAGGCGCACGGTTCTGGGGTTGGGCCCCGGAGTTGGTCGACGTCATCGCAGTATCTCCTCACATCACACAAAGCAGGTGGTGGCCTCAGGCGAGGCTCTTGTTATTGCGCTCGTCCTGGAAAGGAGAGGCTTTGTAATTGATAGAGCAAATGCCATGCCTAAAATTGAATGGCTATTCAAGAACTCCTGAAAACGACCTGTTGATGCGTCTATACAAGCCCGCGCGTGAAGTGCGGGATATGACGCCTAACGGGCGGGGTTCAAGGGGTGTGAGCAGATCGGTAGCACTTGTGGGAAGGCGCTTTGCGGGCGTAGGAGAAGTCTGTCACCCAAAGCACATCAGGCGTGTGATCGTGTAGGAATCGTTCGGAAGCTACTTATCTATTTGCGACGCGCTAAAAGGTGGCGATTTTGGCCGGGGTGTTCACTTTGTGAGCAATGGTGCTCCTCTGTTCAGCTCGTTCCCACGCTCTGCGTGGGCATGCATCCTGTGACGCTCTGCGTCACCCCTGGGACGCGGAGCGTCCGGGGCGGCATTCCCACGCGGAGCGTGGGAACGATCATGTCACTGACTCAACATTCAACCGCACTCACCGCCAACCCACCCCGCGATGTCTCTTTGTACTTGTCATGCATATCGGCCCCCGTATCACGCATGGTGCGGATCACCCGGTCCAACGAGATGAAGTGCTGGCCATCGCCACGCAACGCCATTTGCGCCGCGTTGATCGCCTTCACCGCCGCGATCGCATTGCGCTCGATACACGGCACTTGCACCAAACCGCCCACTGGGTCGCAGGTCAGGCCAAGGTTATGTTCCAAACCGATTTCAGCGGCGTTGCACAGTTGCTCCGGCGTGGCGCCGAGGATCTCCGCCAACCCGGCCGCGGCCATCGCGCACGCAGAACCGACCTCGCCCTGGCAACCGACTTCGGCACCGGAGATCGAGGCGTTCTTTTTACACAGGATGCCCACTGCCGCCGCGCCGAGCAGGTAGTCGACCACGTTGGCTTCGGTGACTTCTTCACTGAACTTCATAAAGTAGTGCAACACCGCCGGGATGATCCCCGCCGCGCCATTGGTAGGCGCCGTGACCATGCGCCCACCGGCGGCGTTTTCTTCGTTGACCGCCAGGGCGAACAGGTTGACCCATTCCATGGCGCTCAAGGTCGAGCCGATCACATTCGGCTTGTTCAGCTCCTGCAAGCTGCGGTGCAACTTGGCGGCGCGACGGCGCACGTTCAAGCCGCCAGGCAGAATACCCTCGTGCTTGAGGCCCTGCTCCACGCATTCTTGCATGGCGCGCCAGAGCTTCATCAGGCCGCTGCGGATTTCTTCTTCGCTGCGCCAGGTTTTTTCATTCGCCAGCATCAGTTCGGCAACGCGCAGGTTGTGGGTCTTGCACAGTTGCAAGAGCTCCACGGCACTGGAAAAGTCATAGGGCAGCTCGGTGCGGTCCATATCCGCCACACCGCTTTGGGCCTGGGCTTCATCCACCACGAAACCGCCGCCCACCGAGTAATAGGTGTCGCGGTGCAACTCGCCGTTTTCGGCAAATACCACCAGGGTCATGGCATTGGGATGAAACGGCAGGTTCTCGTCGAGCAGACGCATGTCCCGCGCCCACACAAACGGCACCGGCAACCGCCCGTCCAGCAGCAGCGTGTCGGTTTCGCGCAAGGTGTGAATACGGGCGCCGATTTGCGTGGGGTCGATTGCGTCCGGCCATTCGCCCATCAGGCCCATGATGGTGGCGGTGTCGCTGCCGTGACCGATGCCGGTGGCCGACAGCGAGCCGTACAGTTGCACTTCGACACGCTGCACCTGTTCCAGCCACCCACGTTCACGCAATCCTTGAACGAACAACGCGGCGGCGCGCATGGGCCCCACGGTGTGCGAACTCGAAGGCCCGATGCCGATCTTGAACAGGTCGAAAACGCTGATAGCCATTAACGTGAAACTCCTCGATAAGCACGGGCCGGGCTTGAACGAGGTGCTACGCTCAGATCGCCCAGATGGCGGCATCATCAAGCTTTTATTCGTCATCACGGCGTCTCACACCGACGCACTCATGCTCACCAGCGGCGCTCGCGTGCGAACGCCAGTTTTGGCCGTTTTTTGCGGTGCACAAGGGTAAAAACAGCAGTTTTACCTTCGCAAAAACCTGTAAGCGACGTCATCGGTACTGGATGCGACCCTCCCTGTACTGGATACGACGCCCCCTGTAGGCGTCAGATTTTCACTGGTACATGATCAGTCTCGACTCGTTTGCAAGGCACCGCGCCAGAGCTGTTGTCGCACGCTCCAACCGCAACACTTATAAAGCGCGGCGAATGCCGCCAGAAAAGACACAGGAGTCTACCCACATGAAAGGTTCACCCTCGTTGTTGTTGGCCGCCATGCTGAGTCTGCCAGTCGTGGCATACGCCGCAGAACCGGAACAGTGCAAGACCGTCAACTTCTCCGATGTCGGCTGGACCGACATCACCGTCACCACCGCGACCACCAGCGAGATTCTCAAGGGCCTGGGCTACAAGCCGCGCACCACGATGATTTCGGTACCGGTGACTTACAAGTCCCTGGCCGACGGCAAGAACATGGATATCTTCCTCGGCAACTGGATGCCGACCATGGAAAACGACATCAAGCAGTACCGTGATGCCGGCACCGTGGAAACCGTGCGCGCCAACCTGGAGAACGCCAAGTACACCCTGGCAGTCCCACAGGCGCTGTACGACAAGGGCCTGAAAGACTTCGCCGACATCGCCAAATTCAAGGATGAGCTGGGCGGCAAGATCTACGGCATCGAGCCGGGCAACGATGGCAACCGCACCATCCAGACACTGATCGACAAAGATGCCTTCGGCCTGAAAACCGCCGGCTTCAAGGTGGTCGAATCCAGCGAAGCCGGCATGCTCTCTCAGGTTGAACGCGCTTCCAAGCGCAACCAGGCCATCGTGTTCCTCGGCTGGGAACCGCACCCGATGAACACCCGCTTCAAGATGAAGTACCTGACCGGCGGTGACGACTCGTTCGGCCCCAACTACGGCCAGGCCACCATCTATACCAACACCCGCAAAGGCTACACCCAGGAATGCAGCAACGTCGGCCAGTTGCTGAAGAACCTGGTGTTCACCCTCGACATGGAAAGCACCCTGATGGGTAACGTCCTGGACGACAAGATGAAGGCCGACGCTGCCGCCAAGGCCTGGCTGCAAAAGAACCCGCAAGTGCTCGACACCTGGCTCGCCGGTGTCACCACCGTTGATGGCAAACCAGGGCTCGATGCCGTTAAAGCTTACCTCGCCAAATAGCACCCGCTGACCCCAGGCCGGTGCGCTGGCCTGGGATGTTTTCCCCTTCGCATGTGGACATTCACTACCATGCTGACTGAACAGAAAATCCCACTAGGCCAGTACATCGCTGCCTTCGTCGACTGGTTGACCCAACACGGGGCCAACTACTTCGACGCAATCGCATCGACACTGGAAACGATGATCCACGGCGTGACGTTTGCGCTGACCTGGTTCAATCCACTGGCATTGATCGGTCTGATTGCGCTGCTGGCTCACTTTATCCAACGTAAATGGGGACTGACTGTTTTTGTCATCGCCTCCTTCCTGCTGATCCTCAACCTGGGGTACTGGCAGGAAACCATGGAAACCCTCGCCCAGGTGCTGTTCGCCACCCTGGTCTGCGTGGTCATCGGTGTGCCGCTGGGCATTGTTGCCGCGCATAAGCCGATGTTCTACACCATGATGCGGCCGGTACTCGATCTGATGCAGACCGTGCCGACCTTCGTCTACCTCATCCCTACCCTGACCCTCTTCGGGCTGGGTGTGGTGCCTGGGCTGATTTCCACGGTGGTGTTCGCGATTGCCGCGCCGATCCGCCTGACCTACCTGGGTATCCGCGATGTTCCGCAAGAGCTGATGGACGCCGGCAAGGCCTTTGGCTGCTCGCGCCGCCAGTTGCTCTCGCGCATTGAACTGCCCCACGCCATGCCGAGCATCGCCGCCGGCATTACCCAATGCATCATGCTGTCGTTGTCGATGGTGGTAATCGCGGCCCTGGTAGGCGCCGACGGCCTCGGTAAGCCGGTGGTCAACGCACTCAACACCGCCGATATTGCGCTGGGCTTTGAAGCGGGCCTGGCCATTGTGTTGCTCGCCATCATGCTCGACCGTATCTGCAAACAACCCGACGCTAAAGTAGGGGGTGATGCATGAGCATTATCCGATTCGACAAAGTCGACGTGATCTTTTCCAAAGACCCACGCGAAGCGCTCAAGCTGCTGGACCAGGGCATGAGCCGTAACGAAATCCTGAAGAAGACCGGGCAGATCGTCGGCGTCGAGAACGCCAGCCTGGATATCGAGAAAGGCGAGATCTGTGTGCTGATGGGCCTCTCGGGCTCAGGCAAGTCCAGCTTGCTGCGCTGCATCAACGGCCTCAATACCGTCAGCCGTGGTCAGCTGTTTGTGGAGCATGAAGGGCGTCAGATCGACATCGCCTCCTGCACCCCCGCCGAACTGAAAATGATGCGCACCAAACGCATCGCCATGGTGTTCCAGAAGTTCGCCCTGATGCCTTGGCTGACGGTGCGCGAGAACATCAGCTTCGGCCTGGAAATGCAGGGCCGCCCAGAGAAAGAACGACGCACACTGGTGGACGAGAAACTCGAACTGGTGGGCCTGAGCCAATGGCGCAACAAGAAGCCCGACGAGTTGTCCGGTGGCATGCAGCAGCGCGTCGGCCTGGCCCGCGCCCTGGCGATGGACGCCGATATCCTGCTGATGGACGAACCCTTCTCGGCCCTCGACCCGCTGATCCGCCAAGGCTTGCAAGATGAGCTACTGGAACTGCAACGCAAATTGAGCAAGACCATCGTGTTCGTCAGCCACGACCTGGATGAAGCACTCAAGCTCGGCAGCCGTATCGCGATCATGAAAGACGGCAAGATCATCCAGTACAGCGTGCCGGAAGAGATCGTGCTGAACCCGGCGGACGACTATGTGCGCACCTTCGTCGCCCATACCAACCCGTTGAACGTGCTGTGCGGGCGCAGCCTGATGCGCACCCTGGATAACTGCACGCGTGTGAATGGTTCGGTGTGCCTTGATCCGGGTGGCGACTCCTGGCTGGACCTGGCGGAAGGCAACACCATCCGGGGCGCACGCCAGAATGGTGTGACGATGAACCTGCAGAACTGGGCGCCAGGGCAAGCCGTGGAAGGCTTGGGTCGCGTACCGACCCTGGTGGACTCGAACATCGGCATGCGCGATGCGTTGCAGATTCGCTACCAGACAGGCAACAAGCTGGTGCTGCACGACAACAACAAAGTGGTGGGGATTTTGGGAGACAGTGAGCTCTACCACGCCCTGCTGGGCAAGAACCTGGGTTGACTGCTAAAGGAATGCGGTCAATGTGGGAGCTGGCTTGCCTGCGATAGCAAGGGTGAATCCAACATAGCTATCGCAGGCAAGCCAGCTCCCACATTCGACCGCATTCAATGCTTGCAACAGCGGCGCCAGTGAAGGCGCCGCCAGCTCAACTATCAGCTATAGACCCGGCCAAGGAGCTGCCGATGGCTTTCAAACTGATCGAGCACATCCCGGGTGATCTGCTCCTGGGTGAAGCCCATCAGGTCATACTCCTGAGGCCCGTTGTGCAGGTACACCTCGGCACGGTAGTAACGGGTGCGCTCTTCTTCAGGCAGGTCAGCGGGTGCTGCCGAGTAGCCATCCAGGCTCACTTCGTAGACAAACGGGTTGCCTTCGTCCATCTCGATTCGCACGCCGATGCAGCGCTTGGATTTGCCCAGCAAGGTCTGCACTTCCAGGCCCTGATCACGCAACGCACTCGCGGCTTCTTCCAACGCCGGCGTTACGTGCTTGTCCATAAAGCGCTGCACGGTGGCCTGGCTCGGTTGCAGGTCCAGGGCAGTCAAACGCTCGCTGAAACCACGACGCCCGCGTTCAGCCAATTGCGCCTGCTCCTGTTCGATGGCCACGTCTTGGCGCATGGCCTTGTGCAAACCGAACATAAAGAACACCAGCACCACCGAGAACGGCAGCCCCGCCAGCACCACCATGGTTTGCATGGCTTCGAAGTTACCGGCAAACAGCAGGCCGATGGTCACCAGGGTGATCACAGCCGACCAGAAGATACGCAACCAGTGCGGCGCGTCTTCATCCACGTTGCCGCCTTTGCAGGAAAGGTTGGCCATCATCACCGCGCCGGAATCCGCAGGCGTCAGGAACAGCACGAAGCCCACGAAGATCGACACGCCGATCACTACTTTCGACGCTGGGTAATGCTCAAGCAGTTGGTAGATGGCCATGGACGGTTGCTCCAGCGCCGTCTTGCCCAACTCCACCGCCCCATGGTTCAACACCAAATCCAAAGCCGAGTTGCCGAATATCGACAGCCACGCCAGGGTAAAGCCCAGCGGGATCAGCAATACGCCAGCCACCAGTTCACGCACGGTACGCCCACGGGAAATACGTGCGATGAACATGCCTACAAATGGCGCCCAGGAAATCCACCAGGCCCAGTAGAACAGGGTCCACAGGCCCATCCAGCGTTCGGTCTTGGCACTGTCGCCTTCGTACACATACAGGTCGAAGGTTTTGAGCACGATACCGTTGAGGTAATCACCGGTGTTCTGCACCAGGCCATTGAGCAGGTGCAAGGTAGGGCCGAACAACAGCACAAAGATCAACAAACCGCTGAACAGCACGATGTTGAGGTTGGAGAGGCGGCGAATGCCGTTTTCCACACCCGACACGGCAGCGATGGTCGCCACGGTGCTCATCACGATGATCACGATCAGCAAATTGGTATTGCTGTGCTCCATGCCGAACAGGTTTTCCAGCCCCGACGACACCTGCATCGAGCCGATCCCCAGGTTGGTCACCAGACCCAGCAGGGTCACGAACATGCCGAAACCGTCTACCGCATGGCCGGCGGCGCCCTTCACCCAACGCTCGCCCACCAGCGGGTACAGCGCCGAACGCAAGGCCAGCGGCTGGTTGTGGCGGTAGGCAAAGTACGCCACGGCCAGGCCCACCAGCGCATAGATCGCCCAGCCGTGCAGCCCCCAGTGCAAGAAGGTCAGTTGCAGCGCCTGGCGTGCCGCGCCATTGCTGGCGGCAGCGCCTTCGGGCGGGTTGAAGTAGTGGTCCAACGGCTCGGACGCACCGAAATACAACAGCGAGATGCCGATACCCGACGAGAACAACATGCCGGCCCAGGCGCCGTAGCTGAAGTCTGGGGTATCGTCCTTCGCACCCAGCTTAAGTTTCCCATAGGACGAAAACGCCAGGCCGACCACAAACACCAGGTAGGCAGCGATGACCACCATGTAGTACCAGCCAAAGCTTTTCGACAGCCAGGCCTGTGCTACGCCGAGCAGGCGCCCGGCCTCCTGCGGGGCGACGATCAGAATGGCGGTCAACAATAAAATCAGCGCGGTGGAGGTGTAGAACACCCAACCGTTGACCCGAACCTTTTCCGGTGGGGTCTTTATAAGAGAGGCAGAACTCATGGCGCAGATGCTCCAGGCAGTGCGAGAGAGAAACACAAGGCAACGGTTATCCCGGGACATCGATTTTTCGGCAGTCGACGGACGGGTGTTATAAAGACACCCCAAAATTCTTGAGCCCGCCAAGGCGGTGATCAGGCTCTGAAGTGGCCTGTTTCAAGGGTTTTTGCAGGTGTCGAAGGTTGCAGCTCGCAGGTAGGAAACATCTGTAGGCAGCGACCATTTGTCGCAGATCTTATTCTTTGTTGATTGAACGTTCAATCAAAACAAAATAGACTGGCCCTCAAGCCGACGGACGTGGATCGCCCATCGGCAGGCCTAAGGAGAGGTGCTACATGCCCAAGGTCGGTATGCAACCCATACGCCGCCAGCAGTTGATCGAAGCCACGTTGACGGCCATCGATCGGGTCGGGATGGGAGATGCCAGCATTGCGCTGATCGCCCGTCTGGCCGGCGTCTCGAACGGCATCATCAGCCACTACTTTCAGGACAAGAACGGCCTGATCGCAGCGACGATGCGCTACCTGATGAATGCGCTGATCGAGAACGTGCAAGAACGCAGGCGTGCCTTGAAGGATGACAGCCCACGGGCGCACCTTCAGGTGATCATCGAAGGCAACTTCGACGCCAGCCAGGTCAACGGCCCGGCAATGAAAACCTGGCTGGCCTTCTGGGCCACCAGCATGCACCACCCGTCATTGCACAGGTTGCAGCGGATCAACGATCAACGTCTGTATTCCAACCTGTGCTGCCAGTTCCGCCGAGTGCTGCCGCTGCCGCACGCACGCAAAGCAGCCCGAGGCCTGGCGGCCCTGATCGACGGTTTGTGGTTGCGCGGCGCCCTGTCGGGAGACGCTTTCGACACGGCGCAGGCGCAACGGATCGCTTACGAATACATGGATTTCCAATTGGCCAAGCAGGTGAGTTAGAGCACACATAACCGCTCAACCCCTGAACGTCCGCCGCTCAGTGTTGCCACACCCCCATGGCCCACTGTTCGGCGGGTAACGCCAACCACTTATGCACTTGCGAGGACTTTATGGCCCGTTTCGACCTGCAAAAACTCTACATTGACGGCGGCTACAGCGACGCTGGCAGCGATGCCACCTTCGAAGCCATCAACCCGGCTAACGGTGAAGTTCTCGCCCAAGTGCAACGCGCCACCAAAGATGACGTTGAACGTGCCGTGGTCAGCGCTGAAAAAGGCCAGAAAATCTGGGCCGCCATGACCGCCATGGAGCGTTCGCGCATCCTGCGTCGTGCCGTGGACATCCTGCGCGAGCGCAACGATGAACTGGCTGCCCTGGAAACCCTGGACACCGGTAAAGCCTTCTCCGAAACCAAGTACGTCGACATCGTCACTGGCGCTGACGTGCTGGAATACTACGCCGGCCTGGTACCTGCCATCGAAGGTGAGCAGATCCCACTGCGCGATACCTCGTTTGTCTACACCCGCCGCGAGCCACTGGGCGTGGTTGCCGGTATTGGCGCGTGGAACTACCCGATCCAGATCGCCCTGTGGAAATCCGCACCGGCCCTGGCCGCCGGTAACGCGATGATCTTCAAGCCAAGCGAAGTCACCTCGCTGACCACTCTGAAACTGGCCGAGATCTACACCGAGGCTGGCGTTCCAGCGGGCGTGTTCAACGTACTGACCGGCAGCGGCCGTGAAGTCGGCACCTGGCTGACCGAGCACCCACGCATCGAAAAAGTCTCCTTCACCGGCGGCACCGACACCGGCAAGAAAGTCATGGCCAGCGCGTCGAGTTCCTCGCTCAAGGACGTGACCATGGAGCTGGGCGGCAAGTCCCCGCTGATCATTTTCGACGATGCCGACCTCGACCGCGCCGCCGACACCGCCATGATGGCCAACTTCTACAGCTCCGGCCAGGTCTGCACCAACGGCACCCGCGTGTTCGTGCCCAAGCACCTGCAAGCCGCGTTCGAAGCCAAGATCGTTGAGCGTGTGGCGCGCATCCGCATCGGCAACCCGGAAGACGAAAACACCAACTTCGGCCCGCTGGTCAGCTTCGCCCACATGGAAAGCGTGCTGGGTTACATCGCCAAAGGCAAAGAGCAAGGCGCACGCCTGCTGTGCGGCGGCGACCGCCTGACCGACGGCGACTTCGCCAAAGGCGCCTTCGTGGCTCCGACTGTGTTCACCGACTGCACTGATGACATGGTGATCGTGCGTGAAGAAATCTTTGGCCCGGTGATGAGCATCCTCACCTACGAAACCGAAGAAGAAGTGATCCGCCGCGCCAACGACACCGACTTCGGCCTGGCCGCTGGCCTGGTCACCAAGGACCTGAACCGCGCCCACCGCGTGATTCACCAGTTGGAAGCCGGTATCTGCTGGATCAACGCTTGGGGCGAGTCCGACGCGAAAATGCCGGTCGGTGGCTACAAGCAGTCGGGTGTGGGCCGTGAGAACGGCATCAGCTCGCTGAACAACTTCACCCGCATCAAATCGGTACAGGTTGAATTGGGCGATTACGCCTCGGTGTTCTAACACCAGCGAGTCTTGTATTGCCCGTGAGGCCATCGCGGCGGTGCGACGACTCGACAAGCCCGGCTCCCACATTTGCTCTGTGTGAACCCGATCAAATGTGGGAGCTGGCTTGCCTGCGATCGAGTGCGAAGCACTCGCCAGACCTGACCACACTTCAAAGAGGGTACATTCATGTCCCAAGAATACGATTACATCATTGTGGGTGCCGGCTCCGCCGGTAACACCCTGGCGACCCGTCTGACCGAAGACGAAGGCGTCACCGTTTTGCTGCTGGAAGCCGGTGGCCCGGACTACCGCCTCGACTTCCGTACCCAAATGCCAGCCGCCCTGGCTTTCCCGCTGCAAGGCCGCCGCTACAACTGGGCCTACGAAACCGATCCAGAGCCACACATGGACGGCCGCCGGATGGAGTGCGGACGCGGCAAGGGCCTGGGTGGCTCTTCCCTGATCAACGGCATGTGCTACATCCGCGGCAACGCCATGGACTATGACAATTGGTCGAAGCTGCCAGGCCTGGAAGACTGGACCTACCTGGACTGCCTGCCGTATTTCCGCAAAGCCGAAACCCGCGACATCGGCCCCAACGATTGGCACGGTGGCGACGGCCCGGTCAGCGTGACCACGCCGAAAGCGGGCAACAACCCGCTGTTCCACGCCATGGTTGAAGCAGGCGTACAGGCCGGTTACCCACGTACCGAAGACTTGAACGGCTACCAGCAAGAAGGCTTCGGCCCGATGGACCGTACCGTCACGCCGAACGGCCGTCGCGCCAGCACCGCTCGCGGTTACCTGGACACGGCTAAAAAACGTTCGACCCTGACCATCGTCACCCATGCCCTCACCGACAAAGTACTGTTCGAAGGCAAGCGTGCCGTGGGCGTGCGTTACCTGATCGGCGCCGCCGAAGAGCGCGTTGAAGCCCGTGCGCGTAAAGAAGTGCTGGTGTGCAGCGGCGCAATCGCTTCGCCGCAACTGCTGCAACGCTCCGGCGTCGGCCCGGCCAAATTGCTGGAAAGCCTCGACATCCCGGTGGTCCACGACCTGCCGGGCGTGGGTGAAAACCTGCAGGACCACCTTGAGCTGTACCTGCAATACGCGTGCACCCAGCCAGTGTCGCTGTACCCCTCGCTGCTCTGGTACAACCAGCCGGCAATTGGTGCCGAATGGCTGTTCAACGGCACCGGCATCGGCGCCAGCAACCAGTTCGAAGCGGGCGGGTTTATCCGTACCCGCGAAGAATTCGAGTGGCCGAACATCCAGTACCACTTCCTGCCGGTGGCGATTAACTACAACGGTAGCAACGGTGTGAAAGAGCACGGTTTCCAGGCGCACATGGGCTCCATGCGTTCGCCAAGCCGTGGCCGTATCCAGCTGAAGTCGAAGAACCCACGGGACTACCCGAGCATCCTCTTCAACTACATGGCCACCGAGCAGGACTGGCAGGAGTTCCGCGATGGCATCCGCCTGACCCGCGAAATCATGCAGCAGCCGGCACTGGACCCGTACCGTGGCCGCGAAATCAGCCCGGGCATCGACGTGCAAACCGATGAGCAGTTGGACAAGTTCATCCGCGAGCACGCCGAGACCGCGTTCCACCCGTCCTGCTCGTGCAAGATGGGCACCGACGAGATGGCCGTAGTCGATGGCGAAGGCCGCGTGCATGGC
Organism: Pseudomonas sp. PA-4-8C; assembly: GCF_021606625.1. NCBI lineage: Bacteria > Pseudomonadati > Pseudomonadota > Gammaproteobacteria > Pseudomonadales > Pseudomonadaceae > Pseudomonas > Pseudomonas sp. PA-4-8C. Next base: position 39,837 of record NZ_WKCD01000006.1, on the reverse strand, counting down.
ATGCAGGGCTTGCGTGTGGTCGATGCCTCGATCATGCCGATCATCACTACCGGCAACCTGAACGCGCCAACGATCATGATCGCCGAGAAAATCGCCGACAAGATCCGTGGCCGCCAGCCGCTGCCGCGCAGCACCGCTGACTACTACGTAGCAGGCGATGCGCCGGTGCGTGGCAAGCCTATGCGTGAAGTAGGGCCATTGGCGCAGTAACCGAAACACCCCAGTGATTGATCGTTCCCACGCTCCGCGTGGGAACGCATCCTGTGATGCTCTGCGTCACGCCCTTCAAGAGCGGACGCAGAGCGTCCAGGGTGGCATTCCCACGCAGAGCGTGGGAACGATCACACAACAAAACCTCCCTTGATCAGCTCCCCGCCCAGGCCTACTCTGTTGGCCTGCCCGCGCCGAGCCGCCCACAAGGAAGGCCCCATGTTCGAACACCACGCCACGCTCAAGAAACACTTCAGCGCCCTGCGCACCACCGCCGAATTTTTCTCCCTGCGCTACGTACGCGAATCCGGCCAGTACCTGTCGGTGCGCAAGAACGTCGCCGAGCCGCCTCACCTGGGCCATGACGAAGGCGCGATGCTCACCGTGCGTCTCAACGGGGTAGAAGCCTACGCCGCGACCAACGATATTTCCCTTGCCGGCCTGCAAGCCGCCCTTGAGCGTGCTGAACAGCAAGCCCGGTTGATCAAGCCCCACGCCCTGCTCGACCTGCACCAGCAGCCGGTGTCCAGCGACGTCGCCGACTACCTGTCGCCCGACCTCGACCAGCCCTTCCCATCCCTGAGCGACTGCTACCAATTGCTCGGCGATGAGTCCGCCGCCGTGCCCAAGGATGAGCGCCTGGTGAGCTGGGAAGTCAGCCTGGGAACCACGCGGGTCGAACAGATCTACCTCAACAGCGCCGGCGCGCAATTGCGTCAGGCCCAGCGCTTTGTCTTTCCGGGCCTGAGTGTGACCGCCTTCGACGGCAACGACAGCCAGACCCGTACCCTGGGCGGCACCAACTTCGGCCAGCAAGGCAGTGCCGGCGTGATCCAGCGCTTTGGCCTGGTGGGCGCCGCCCGCAAAGTGGCCGACGAAGCCCTGCAATTGCTGCGCGCACCGAATACGCCCCACGGCCCGCGTGACCTGCTGCTGATGCCCGACCAGATGATCCTGCAGATCCACGAGTCCATCGGCCATCCGCTGGAGCTGGATCGCATCCTCGGTGATGAGCGCAATTACGCCGGCACCAGTTTTGTGAAAGCCAGCGACTTCGGCCACCTGCAATATGGCTCACCGTTGCTTAATGTCACCTTCGACCCTGACATCCCCGAACAGCTTGCCAGCTACGGCCATGACGACGACGGCACGCCTGCCAGCAAGCAATTTCTGATTCGCGAGGGCCTGCTGCTCAAGCCGTTGGGCGGGGCCTTGTCGCAATTTCGCGCCAACCTGCCAGGCGTTGCCAACAGCCGCGCCTGCGGCTGGAACCGTGCGCCCATCGACCGCATGGCCAACCTGAATATCGAGCCTGGCGATAAAAGCCTCGCGCAACTGGTGGGCGGCATCGAGAACGGCATCCTGATGTCGACCAACCGTTCGTGGTCCATCGACGATGCGCGCAACAAGTTCCAGTTCGGCTGCGAGTGGGGCCAGTTGATCGAAAACGGCGAACTCAAGGGCGTGGTGAAGAACCCCAACTACCGGGCGATTTCCGCGCAGTTCTGGCGCAAGCTCAGCGCGGTGGGCGACGCCAGCACCTTCAAGGTGTTGGGCACGCCAAACTGCGGCAAAGGCGAACCCAACCAGGTGATCCGCGTCGGCCATGCGTCGCCGGCCTGTGTATTCAGCAATGTCGATGTATTTGGGGGAGATGCCTGATGAACCACTTCAAGGCACTGGTGGACTGGCTCAAGCAGGCGGTCACCGATCAAGAACAATTTCACCTCGGCTACGCGGATGAAGCGTCCGAGTTCGTGCGCTTCAACCACGCGCAGGTGCGCCAGGCCGGCCAGGTACAGCAGGCCAGCCTGAACCTCAAGCTGATCAACGATGGGCGTCACGCCGACCTGGGTATCACCCTGTCGGGCGAAGCGGAGCTGGATCGCCAGCGCCTGGCGAATGGCCTGCAACAACTGCGCGAAACCTTGCCGCTATTGCCGCCTGACCCGTACCTGCTGTTGAACCCCGACGCCTGGCACAACCATAACGAACAGCTGCGCCCCCTGCCGGAACTGGCCCAGGTGCTGGACGATATCAGCCAGGCCGCCGACGGCGTGGACCTGGTTGGCTTCTACGCCGCCGGCCCGATCAGCCGTGGTTTCGCCAGCTCAACGGGGGCGTTCGGCTGGCACCGGGCTAACAGCTTCAATTTCGACTTCAGCCTGTTCCACGCCAATGGCGAAGCGGTAAAAGCCAGCTACGCCGGGCACACCTGGAACAGCGCCGAATTCGCCGCGCGCTTCCAACAGGCCCGGGAGCAACTGGCGTTTCTCGGTCGCCCGCTGCACACCCTGGCGCCCGGCCAATACCGCGCTTACCTTGCGCCGGCAGCGCTGGAAGAAATCATCAGCATCATCACCTGGGGTGGTTTTTCGGCCCAGGCCATCGCCAGCAAAGGCAGTTCGTTGCAACGCCTGTACGCGGGTGATCAGTTACTGAGCCCGCTGGTGACGGTGGATGAGCAGATCAGCGGCTCCCTGAGCCAGGCGTTTTCCACTGAAGGCTACCCGCGTGAGGATGTCACTCTGATCAACGCAGGCAAGGCCGAGGGCCAGTTGGTCAACTCGCGCAGCGCCGCCGAATACGGCTTGAGCACCAACGGCGCCAGCAGCGACGAGTCGCCCAGCGCCCTGCAAATGGCGGCCGGCAGCCTGGCCCAGGCCGATATTCTCAAGCAGTTGGGCACCGGGCTGTATATCAGCAACCTCTGGTACCTGAACTATTCCGACCTGCCGGCAGCGCGCCTGACCGGCATGACGCGCTTCGCGACCTTCTGGGTGGAAAACGGCGAGATCCAGGCGCCGGTCAGCACCATGCGCTTTGACGACAGTGTCTATCAGTTGCTCGGTTCGCAATTGGAAGCGCTGACTGCTGATCGGGAGCTGCTGTTGTCGGCCAGTACCTATGACCAGCGCAACACCGCTTCCAACCTGTTGCCAGGCGTTTTGGTAAAACGCCTGACGCTGACCTTATAAACCGTAGGAGCGAGCTTGCTCGCGAAGAACTTACAGACACCGCCGGTTGGCTATCAGCACTGCGTTATCGTTGACGTTTTTCGCGAGCAAGCTCGCTCCTACAGAGCAATAACCTGCACTGCAAAGAAACGTCTATCCCGCCACCCCTGCCCACGAGAGCATAACCTTGCCTGGGAAAGGCAAGCTGGAGTCTTGAGATGAACCATGGAAGTTTTGTCATTGAGAAGTTGTACAAGCACTACAACGTTCACGTAGAGCAACTGGGTAACGACCCGCACAGAAAAACCGTACTGATGGTTAACGGCGCGCTATCCACCACGCGCTCCTTTGCCCGTACCAGCAAATGCCTGGCCGAGCACTTCAATGTCCTGCTGTTCGACTTGCCATTCTCTGGTTTGTCGCGCGAGCACAACACCGAACTCGACCTGGTCACCAAGGACGACGAAGTGCAAATCCTGCGGGCCTTGGTGGCGCGTTTCAAAGTCAATCATCTGGTCTCGGCATCATGGGGCGGCATCTCCACGCTGTTGACCCTGGCGCACAACCCGCCCTCCATCGAAAGCTCGGTGGTGATGGCCCTGGCGCCCAACCTCAACCAGGCGATGCTGGAATATGTCGAGCGCGTGCGTGTGCTGATCGAGGCTGATGACAAGTCGGCGGTCGGCCATCTGCTCAACGAAACGGTGGGCAAATACCTGTCGGCGCGCCTCAAACGCAATAACCATCGGCACCTGTCGACCATGGCCACCACCGAGTACCGCCAGGCGCGCTTTCATATTCATCAGGTGCTGAGCTTGGGCGATGGCAACTACTTGCCGGCGCTCAAGCAGATTGAAACACCGGTGCACTTTCTCAACGGCGCGCTGGACGAATACACCCCGGCCGACGAGGCCCAGCTGTTCAAACACTATGTAGGCCGCAGCAGCTTTGCCGTGGCCGAACACACCGGCCATCTGCTGGACCTGGAGTCCCGCGAAGCCGCGCTGGCAGTGCATCGGGCCTTGCTGGACTTCCTGGTGGGCGAGCATGCGAGCTTGTCAGCTATAGACGAACCGCCAGTGGGAAAAGGGGCGACGGATGGCGCATAATCGCCAACACATAGCCTGCTAATAAAAAGGGATCCCATGCCGAATCGTGCCCCTCTCGATGCCAAGACCGCCCGCTGGCTCCCCTGGGTGGTAGCGATTGCCTTCTTCATGCAGTCGCTGGACGGGACGATTCTCAACACCGCGCTGCCGGCGATGGCCCAGGACCTCGCGGAAAACCCGCTGCGCATGCAAGGGGTGGTGATCGCCTACATGCTCACCGTGGCCTTGCTGATTCCCGCCTCGGGCTGGATCGCCGACCGCTTTGGCACCAAGAAGATCTTCTTTGGCGCGATCATGCTGTTCAGCATCGGGTCGTTGCTGTGTGCGCTGTCCAGTAGCCTGAGCATGCTGGTGGGCGCTCGGGTGGTCCAGGGCCTGGGCGGTGCGCTGATGCTGCCGGTCGGGCGGCTGGTGGTGCTGCGGGCTTATCCGCGCTCCGAGCTGGTGCGGATCATGGGCTTCATCACCATTCCCGGCCTGCTCGGCCCCTTGCTTGGCCCGACGATGGGCGGCTGGATGGTGCAATACCTGACCTGGCACTGGATCTTCCTGATCAACCTGCCGGTGGGCATGATCGGCTGCTATGCCGTGTGGAAATTCATCCCCGACCTGCGCGGCAGCGAGCGCACGCGCTTCGACGGCCTGGGCTTTCTGCTGTTCGGCGCGGCGATGGTGCTGATCACCATCGCCATGGAGGGCCTGGGCGAACTGCACCTGCCGCACCTGCGGGTGATGTTGCTGTTGTTCGGCGGGCTTGCCTGCCTGGCGGCGTACTGGCTGCGCGCCGGGCACATCGACAACCCGCTGTTCTCGCCGGTGCTGTTCAAGACGCGCACCTTTGCCGTGGGGATCCTCGGCAACCTGTTTGCGCGCCTGGGCAGCGGCGCACTGCCGTTCCTGGTGCCGCTGCTGTTACAAGTGGCGCTGGGCTATTCGCCGTCAGAAGCCGGCATGAGCATGCTGCCGCTGGCGGCGGCGGCAATGTTCGCCAAATCCATCGCGCGCCCGCTTATCGAGCGCCTCGGCTACCGCGTCGTCCTGACCGGCAACACCCTGGCCCTGGGCCTGATGCTGGCGAGCATGGGCCTGGTCAGCGAACAAACGCCCTACCCGTTACTGTTAGGCATGCTGGCAGTACTGGGGGCCATCAACTCCCTGCAATTTACCGCGATGAACACCGTCACCCTGATCGACCTCGACGACGCCCAGGCCAGCAGCGGCAACAGCTTGCTGTCGGTGGTGGCGCAGTTGTCCCTGAGCCTGGGCGTGGCTTGTGCCGGTGCATTGCTCGGCGGCTTTACCGCCGAAGCCGGCAATGACGGGGTCAATACGGTGCTGGGCGCCTTTCAACTGACCTTCCTCACCGTGGGCATCATGGCGATGCTGGCGGCGGCGATCTTCCTGCAACTGTCGCCCAAGGACGGCAAACGCGTGGTCAGCCGCGAGCACGATATCGAGCACTAACGGGCGTCTCGTCGAGAACTTGCGAGGAAAATCCCACGAGACTGGTACACTGCGCGACATTTTGTTTTGCAGAGCCAGTCCCGTGACTACCATCGCCACCGCTTTTAATACTTTGCCCCTGTCCGCCGCCATGCTGGCTAACCTCGACTCGCTGGGTTACGTCGAGATGACGCAGATCCAGGCGCAAAGCTTGCCGGTGATCCTCAAAGGGCTGGACCTGATTGCCCAGGCCAAGACCGGCAGCGGCAAGACCGCTGCATTCGGCATCGGCCTGTTGAACCCGATCAACCCGCGCTACTTCGGTTGCCAGGCGCTGGTGATGTGCCCGACCCGGGAGCTGGCCGACCAGGTGGCCAAGGAAATCCGTCGCCTGGCCCGTGCCGAAGACAACATCAAGGTACTGACCCTGTGCGGCGGCGTGTCCCTCGGCCCGCAGATCGCCTCCCTGGAGCACGGCGCCCACGTTATCGTCGGCACGCCGGGCCGTATCCAGCAGCACCTGCGTAAAGGCTCGCTGGTGCTGGACGGCTTGAACACCCTGATCCTCGACGAAGCCGACCGCATGCTCGACATGGGCTTCTACGACGCCATCGAAGACATCATCAGCAAGACCCCGCCGCGCCGCCAAACCCTGCTGTTCTCGGCCACGTACCCCGTGAGCATCAAGCAGCTCGCTTCCAAGTTCATGCGTGCGCCTCAGCAAGTGAAAGCCGAAGCGTTCCACTCCGACGACCAGATCGAACAGCGCTTCTACGAGATATCCCCGGAAGAACGCATGGACGCCGTGACCAAGGTGCTGGCGCACTTCCGCCCGGCCTCCTGCGTGGCGTTCTGCTTTACCAAGCAGCAAGTGCAGGAAACCGTCGACCACCTGACCGCCAAGGGCATCTCCGCCGTTGGCCTGCATGGTGACCTGGAACAGCGCGACCGTGACCAGGTACTGGCGATGTTTGCCAACCGCAGCACCTCGGTGCTGGTGGCCACCGACGTTGCCGCCCGTGGCCTGGACATCGACGCCCTGGACATGGTGATCAACGTCGAACTGGCCCGCGACTCGGAAATTCACATCCACCGTGTAGGCCGTACCGGCCGCGCCGGCGAAACCGGCATCGCCATCAGCCTGGTGGCGCCGTCCGAAGCCCACCGCGCCCAGGCCATCGAGCAACTGCAGAAGTCGCCGCTGAACTGGGACCAACTGGACAACCTCAAGCCGCAAAGCGGTGGCCCGTTGTTGCCGCAGATGAGCACCCTGTGCATCGCCGCCGGGCGTAAAGACAAGGTGCGCCCAGGCGACATCCTCGGTGCGTTGACCGGTGAAGCTGGCATTCCGGGTGCCCAGGTCGGCAAGATCGCGATCTTTGATTTCCAGGCCTTCGTGGCCGTGGAGCGCGGCATCGCCAAGCAGGCGTTGCAGCGTTTGAATGACGGCAAGATCAAGGGCCGTTCGCTGCGCGTGCGTATTTTGTAATAACACCGAGTTCCCATTGCAGGAACCGAATCAATGTGGGAGCTGGCTTGCCTGCGATAGCGACGGTGAATCCACTACCGCTATCGCAGGCAAGCCAGCTCCCACAGTGTTGATGGCATTTCAAATCAATAGTTTTGTGAGGACATGGCTGTGCGCTCGACCGAAGTTGTGATCATTGGCGCCGGCGCCGCAGGCTTGATGTGCGCGCTGACCGCCGCCGGGCGTGGGCGTAAGGTGATGTTGATCGACCATGCCAACAAAGCCGGCAAGAAAATCCTGATGTCCGGTGGCGGCCGCTGCAACTTCACCAACATGTACACCGAGCCGGCCAACTTCCTCTCGCACAACGCGCACTTCTGCAAGTCGGCCCTGGCCCGTTACACGCAGTGGGATTTTATCGGGCTGGTGGCCAAGCACGGCGTGCCGTACCACGAGAAGAAACTCGGCCAGCTGTTCTGCGACAACAAGTCCAGCGACATCCTCGGCATGCTGCTCGACGAGTGCATCCAGGCCGGCGTGAGCCTGCACCTGGACACCTCCATCGAGGCCATCGCCAAGCTCGAAAACGGCTATCAACTGCAAACCACCCTGGGTGAACTGCGCTGTGAATCCCTGGTGATCGCCACGGGCGGTTTGTCGATCCCGACGCTGGGCGCCACCGGTTTCGGTTACCAAGTGGCCAAGCAATTCGGCCATGAACTGCTGCCGACCCGCGCCGGGCTGGTGCCGTTCACCATCACCGACCAGCTCAAGGAGTTGTGCGGCGAGCTGTCCGGCACCTCGGTCGACTGCCTGGTCAGCTGCAACGGCCAGAGTTTTCGCGAGAACATCCTGTTCACCCACCGCGGCCTGAGCGGGCCGGCAATTTTGCAGATTTCCTCGTATTGGCACTCCGGCGACACGGTAGAAATCAACCTGCTGCCCGACCACGACGCCCATGCCTGGCTGCAACAGCAACAGGCCGAACACCCCAACAGCGAGTTGAAAACCCTGCTGGGCGAGATCTTCACCAAGAAAATGGCCAATCTGCTGGCTCAAAGCTGGTTCGAATCCAAACCGATGAAGCAGTACACCCACGCTGAAATGGCCGATATCGCGCAAAAGCTGGGGAGCTGGCAACTGGTACCGGCCGGCACCGAGGGTTATCGCACTGCCGAGGTGACATTGGGCGGGGTGGATACTCGGGAAGTGTCGTCCAAGACCATGGAATCACTGAAAAGCCCCGGCCTGTACTTTATCGGCGAAGTGCTGGATGTGACCGGCCACCTGGGCGGGTTCAATTTCCAGTGGGCCTGGGCCTCGGGCTACGCGGCCGCGCAATACGCCTGACTTGCACCTTGAAACGCAATCCCCTGTGGGAGCTGGCTTGCCTGCGATAGCGGCGTTGAATCCCACATCGTTATCGCAGGCAAGCCCACATTGGTTTTGCAGTGTTACTGAACATTTTGCTGTCCGATGTGATCGCCACGCTTGCCGTGGCGTCATTACTGGCTCAATTTAGCGACAACGTCCCGGAAGACTCCAGACTTCATGTCATCGACCTCGTTCAAGCAGTCCATGCGGCGCCTGTGGGCGCTGGATAAATTCAGCTACAGCGTACGGGTGTTCATCGCCCTCACCGGCAGCATGGCGTTGTGTTGGTACCAGGATGAAATGACGCTGCTGATCCCGCTCTTCCTGGGGATTATCGCCAGCGCCCTGGCCGAGACCGATGACAGCTGGCAAGGCCGCCTCAACGCGCTGGCGGTGACACTGGTGTGTTTCAGCATTGCCGCGCTGTCGGTGGAGCTGCTGTTCCCTTACCCCTGGATATTTGCCATCGCCCTGGCCCTGGCCAGTTTCGGCCTGACCATGCTCGGCGCACTGGGCGAACGCTATGGCGCGATTGCCTCGGCCACCTTGATTCTGTCGGTCTACACCATGATCGGCGTGGACCAGCGCGGCGGCGCCGTCACGGATTTCTGGCATGAGCCCCTGCTGCTGGTCGCCGGTGCCGCCTGGTACGGCGCGTTGTCGGTGCTGTGGCAGGCGCTGTTTTCCAACCAGCCGGTGCAGCAGAGCCTGGCTCGATTGTTCCGCGAGCTGGGGCGTTACCTCAAGCTCAAGTCATCGTTGTTCGAACCGATCCGGCAGCTGGATGTAGAAGCGCGGCGCCTGGAGCTGGCCCAGCAAAATGGCCGGGTAGTGGCTGCGCTGAATGCCGCAAAGGAAATCATCCTGCACCGCGTCGGCAATGGGCGTCCGGGCTCGAAGGTCAGTCGCTACCTGAAGCTCTACTTCCTGGCCCAGGACATTCACGAGCGCGCCAGTTCCTCTCACTACCCCTACAACGCCCTCACTGAAGCCTTCTTCCACAGCGATGTGCTATTTCGTTGCCAGCGCTTGCTGCGCCAGCAAGGCAAGGCCTGCCAGACCCTGGCAGAGTCGATCCAACTGCGCCAACCGTTCATCTATGACGATAGCTTTGCCCAAGCCCTGGGCGACCTCAACGCGTCCCTGGAGCACCTGCGCATCCAGAGCAACCCGGCCTGGCGTGGCCTGCTGCGTTCACTGCGCGCCTTGGCGGCCAACCTGTCCACCCTCGACCGCCTGCTGGGCGACGCCAGCAATCCCGATGCCCTGGCCGACGCCACCGACAGCAATCTGCTGGACCGCGCCCCGCGCAACCTCAAGGAAATGTGGACGCGCCTGCGCACCCAACTGACGCCCACCTCGCTGCTGTTTCGCCATGCCCTGCGCCTGTCCCTGGCATTGACCGTCGGCTACGCCACCCTGCACGCCATTCACGCGTCCCAGGGCTACTGGATCATCCTCACCACCCTGTTCGTGTGCCAGCCGAGTTACGGCGCCACCCGGCGCAAACTCGGCCAGCGGATCATCGGCACCGCCATCGGCCTCACCGTGGCCTGGGCGCTGTTCGATCTGTTCCCCAACCCGGTGGTGCAGTCGATGTTCGCTATCGCCGCAGGCCTGGTGTTCTTTATCAACCGCACCACCCGCTACACCCTGGCAACGGCGGCGATCACCCTGATGGTGCTGTTCTGCTTCAACCAGGTGGGCGATGGTTATGGGCTGTTCCTGCCGCGCCTGTTCGATACGTTGCTCGGTAGCCTGATCGCGGGCCTGGCGGTGTTCCTGTTCCTGCCAGACTGGCAAGGCCGACGCTTGAACAAAGTGCTGGCCAACACCCTGACTTGCAACAGCATCTACCTGCGCCAGATCATGCAGCAATACGCCGCCGGCAAGAGCGACGACCTGGCTTACCGCCTGGCCCGCCGCAACGCCCACAACGCCGATGCCGCGCTGTCCACCACGCTGGCCAATATGCTGATGGAGCCGGGGCACTTCCGTAAGGAAGCCGACGTGGGCTTCCGCTTCCTGGTGCTGTCTCACACCTTGCTCAGCTATTTGTCAGGGTTGGGGGCGCATCGCGATACTTCGCTACCGAGCGATGTGCGTGAGCACTTGATCGAAGGCGCGGGCAACAGCCTGGCGGCGAGCATTGATGAGATCGCCACCGGCCTGGCCAACAAACAGTCGATTGCGATACAGAGCGATGCCGAGGAAGCGCTGGCAGCCGAGCTTGAGCAAATGCCCGATGAAATCGACGAAGGGCAGCGGCTGGTACAGACGCAGTTGGCGTTGATTTGCCGGCAGTTGGGGCCGTTGCGTACGTTGGCGGCGCATCTGATCAAAGATACCGGCGCGGCTTAGGCCGCTATCGCAGGCAAGCCAGCTCCCACATTTGACCGAGTTCCAACATAAGAATGCGGGCAAAATGTGGGAGCCGGGCTTGCCCGCGATGAGGCCCGCAAGCACGCTACATCCCATGCGCCTTCATCAACCGCGCATAACTGCCATCAGCCTTCATCCTGGCAATCTCCCGATCAAAACCCGCAACAATCTGCGCATGCTCGGGGTTCTTCAAACTGACCAGAATATGCAGGCTGTTCTCGCTCAACGGCTTGCCCACAAACGCCACGGTATTGCGCACCCGCGGCGACTCCCGAGCCAGGTAATAACGCGCCACGTATTCATCTTCCAGCGTCAACCTCACCCGCCGCGCCGCGAGCATGCGCACCGCCATGGCAAAGTTGTGCACGGGTATTTTCTGTAGCTGGGTGTCTTGATCGAACGCTGCCGAGTAAGCGTAACCGCGCACCACGGCGATGGTCTCGTCGCGCAGTTCGGCCAGGCTCTGATAAACGATGTCATCGTCGCTGCGCTTGAGAAAGCGCACACGGTTAAGCAGGTACTCAGCAGAAAACTGGCCAAACTGCGTGCGGGCCTCGTCGTACCAGGCGTTGATCAGCACATCGTAGCGCCCATCCCCCACGCCCTTGAGCGCACGGGCCCAGGGCACCTGTTCAAAATCACTGGCGTACCCCGCACGGGCCAGGGCCGTGCTGACGATATCCGTGGCCAGGCCGCCATTGATCAAGGTGGCATCAGTGAATGGCGGCCAGCCATCCGCCACCAGACGCAGGCGCTGGGCCAGCACCGGCTGGGCCAGCAACAGCACTGCGATCAAAGCAACGGCACGAGTCAATCGCAGCATGCTCAAAGTCCTTGGCGGGCAGGCGGTGGCCTGATAACAGTAGCTCATCAATAAGCTTGCATTGCAGATTACACAAAGCAGCCAACGGCGCACGCACTGAATGATGGCAAATTGACGCCATTCACACATTTGTCAATTTTAGACAGCGGTGCCCGTCACGCTTACTATCCAGGTACGTCTTTATCAGAGCACACATCATGACGGTTGATTGGGTTTGTAAACATCACAACGACTTGGGCAAGGACCAGCTTTACGCCCTCCTGCGCTTGCGCAGCGAGGTATTCGTCGTCGAGCAGAAATGCGCGTATCAGGACATCGACGGGCAGGACTTGGCGGGTGACACCCATCACCTGATGGCCTGGGAGGACAATGAACTGGTGGCTTACCTGCGCCTGCTGGACCCGGAGTCCCAGGGCGGCGATGTGGTGATTGGCCGCGTTATCGTTTCGCAGGCGGCACGGGGCACCGGGCTGGGGCATCAAATGCTGGAAGAGGCGCTTGAGCGTATTGAGGATATCTGGCCGCAAACGCCAATTTTTCTCTCGGCCCAGGCGCATTTGCAGAAGTATTACGGGCGGTATGGGTTTGTGGTGGCGGGTGAGGAATACCTGGAGGATGATATTCCCCATATTGGTATGCGGCGCCTCTGAGGGCGCCATCGCAGGCAAGCCAGCTCCCACATTGGAACGCATTCAACTGTGGGAGCCGGGCTTGCCCGCGATAGCGTCAGCCCTGCCACCGCTAAACTCAGGGGTAGCCCAACACCTGCTTGATCGACGCCAGGTTGGCCTCGATCCACCCCCGATCAATCGCCCCCCAATCCCGAATCTGATAGCACCCGGCATGGTTACGCGCGCCAATCTCCTGCTCGAACTCACACACAATATCCAGGTCGGCCAACGCCGCAATCGTATCCTGGGCGGTACGCCTAGGCATGCCGGTGGCCTCGGTCAGCGCCGGGACGCTGCTGGCCAGTTGGCTGTCGATCAAGTACGCCACGTACAGGCGGCGGTAGAAGCTGCTTTTGGTCTTGCTCACATCCATGGTCAGTCGCCTTGGGGTTAGGGCTTGCCCTGCAAATCGCGCCAGGTGAGGTACACACGCAGGTCGAATTCCACCTGATGGTAGCCCGGCATCATGTATTGGCAGAGTTTATAGAACGCCTTGTTGTGGTCCGACTCCTTGAAGTGAGCCAGTTCATGTACCACGATCATGCGCAGAAACTCCGGGGCCGCCTCCTTGAACAGCGACGCGATGCGGATCTCTTTCTTGGACTTGAGATTACCGCCCTGCACCCGGGAAATCGTGGTGTGCAAACCCAAGGCACGATGGGTCAGGTCCAGGCGGTTGTCGAACAGCACTTTGTCGATAGACGGCGCGTTACGCAGGTGCTCCTGCTTCAAGGCCAGGGCGTACGCATACAGGGCCTTGTCGCTCTGCACCGCGTGGCGTTCGGGGTAACGCTGTTCCAGGTAAGCACCCAACTGGTCCTTGGCGATCAGTTGGCGCACTTGCTCCTGGAGCGCGGCGGGGTAGGCCTGGAGGTATTTCAACGCGGTCATGGGCTCGGCAACGCAATTGGGACGGCCGCCAGTGTAGCGAATTCAAAGCGCGCGAGGGTACGACCAGCCGGCAACGTCTTCGGCCATCAACGGCAGCGCCGCCCACGGCCCCTGGATATACGCGCAGCCATTGGCCTTTAGCCACTGTGTTTGCGCAAGGGTCTCCACGCCTTCGGCGATCACCAGCACACCAAAATGCTCACACAGCTGGATGATGCTGCCCGCCATCGCCGCATCCCGCGCCGAGCCAGGCAGGCGCGCCACCAGTTGAGGGTCAAGCTTGAGGGTATCGAACTTGAGGTCGCGCAAATGAGCCAGGGAGCACTGGCCGCAGCCAAAGTCGTCCAGGGCAATCCGCACCCCGATCCGGCGCAGTAACTGGAGTTGCTTGGTAGACTCTGCAAGATTACTCATCAAGCAGTCCTCGCCGATTTCCACCTCCAGTTGCCGCCCCTCTAACCCATGCCGCTCCAGCATCTGCTGCAGTTGGTTAGCCAGGTTGGGCATGTTGAACTGGCTGCTGCTCAGGCTCACGCTCAACACCAGGTCGGGGTCGAAGGTAGCTTGCCAAGCCTGGCGCTGGGCGGCGACTTGCTGGTAGATCCAGGCACTCAACTGGTTGATCAACCGCGCCTCTTCCAGCAGCGGCAAGAACAGGCCCGGCGGCACATCACCGACGCTGGGATGCTGCCAGCGTAACAGCGCCTCGACGCCGCGCAAACGCCCGTCTTCCAGGGAGACTTGGGGCTGGTACACCAAGGTGAAATCCTTGTTGGCAATGGCGGTACGCACACTGTCTTCCAGCATCAGCCGCGAGCGGGCGCGGCCGTTCATTTCCTGGTCGTAGTAACGATACTGCTGACGGCCGGCGCGCTTGGCTTCGTACATGGCAATATCCGCCGCCCGCAGCAGGCCGCTCAAGTCCGAGCCGCAATCCGGGAAGGTCGCGATGCCGATACTGACCCCAAGCATCACCTCCAACCCATCGACCTGCTGGCACACAGATACCCGTTCGATGAGCTTTTCCGCGATCTTCGCGGCCTGCTCGGGAAACTCCAGCTCCAGCAACGCGGTGAACTCATCCCCGCCCATGCGCCCCAGAATGTCGTAGGAACGCAGGCACGCCTGCATTTGCTCCGAGACCCAACGCAACACACGATCCCCGGCGTCATGGCCCAGCGTATCGTTGACCCGCTTGAAGCCATCCAGGTCCAGGTACAGCAATACCAGCGCCTGCTCGCTACGTTCGCTGCGCAGCAAGGTGTTCTCCATCGCCTGATGGAAACCACGCCGGTTCAACAGCCCGGTCAGCGGGTCGGTCACGGCCTGGAATTCCAGTTGCTGGTGCAGGTGCCTTACTTCAGACATGTCCAGCACCGTCACCACCATCGCCTTCTGCTCGGCAGGCAAGGGCGCACAGGACAACGCCACGGGCACCTGCTGGCCCCGACCGGTGCGCAAAATGGCATCGTGCTGGCGCCACGTCTCGCCCCGGCGATACGCCTCGTACATGGGAAAGCCCAACCAGGCTGGCACATGGGGCTTTTGCAGGAAACTGAGGAAACTCTCGCCCTGCAACTCAGCCATCGTTGCATTCAACAGCCGGGAAATGGCCGGGTTGGCGTACTCGATCACACTGGCTTCGCTCACCACCAAAATGCCCTCGGCGGCGTTATCCAGCACCGAGGCATTAAACGCGCGGGCCAACTCCAGGTCATGGCTCAGGCGCTGCAAGGCACGGCGATTGCGCTGGTGCTCCAGCAACGCCTGCACCTTGGGCTTAAGGATATGCGGGTCAAAGGGCTTGAACAGGTAGTCGATCGCCCCGCTGGCGTAGCCTTCAAGTACTGCGTCGGGGGAATGGGCGGTGGCGGTCAGAAAGATAATCGGCGTCATGCGCGTGCGCTGGTTGCCGCGCATCAGGCGTGCGACCTCGAAACCGTCCATGCCCGGCATGCGCACGTCCAGCAGCACCAGGTCGACGTCATGGGCCAGCAGTAACTCCAGGGCCTCCAGGCCAGACGCGGCGGTGATCACCCGCCAATCGTCACGCTGCAACAGCGCACGCATGCTGACGAGGTTTTCCGGGTAGTCATCGACCACCAACAGAACCGAAATTGCATCGTCGTGTTGTGGAGCGCCATCCATGCTACGTCTCTTCCTTAGGGAGCTACACCGGTCACTTTTGTTACAAAGGCCGGATAAACACTGAGGGCTCACTCTAGCCGTGGTTCTAAAAAAGCAGAAGTGACGTGGGGGCCATCATTGTGCCAAAGGCCAGGAAGCCGACTAACGGTAAGGCCCTGTAGCCCGCGGTTCACGGGCAACATGGCTTTTTGACATTTCGCTGACGCCAATAAATTGCCAGCAATTGTTTAACAATCTCACCAGCACCGCCTATAAAGAACCTGGAAGGCCCTTTGGGCCAATGCCTTCACCCTCTGTAAAAAGGCCAACGCCATGATCGACCTTTCCACCTGGAACCTGAGCATTCCGGTCGGCTCCCCACCCACAACCATTGAAACGCCAAGGCTGCTGAGCGGCTTCAACGATCAATACTTCCAGGCCGAAGGCAGCGACGTGCAGTTCTGGACACCTGTGACGGGCTCGCGCACCGAAAACGCCATCTACCCCCGCAGCGAACTGCGCGAAACCTACGCCGACGGCCGCCTGCGTAACTGGACCTACCCCGAGGCCGACAACTTCCTGCGCGCCACCCTCACCGTCAACCAGGTGCCCTCCTCCGGCAAGATCGTGATCGGCCAGATCCACGCCTACGACAGCCAGAAACCGCTGATCAAGCTCGAGTACCAATTCAAGGAGAAAACCCAGACCGGCAACATCGTCGCCAAAGTGCGCATGCGCCCGGACGAGGCCGAAAGTCAGGTGATCATTGTCGCCTCCAATGTGCCACTGCAGAAGAGCTTCACCTATGTGATCAACCTCAACAAAGCCGGGCTGCTCAGCGTGTATGCCGCCGACAGCGAGTGGAATGAACGGATTGGCGCGGCCTGGGGCGACAAGCCGTTGTACTTCAAGGCGGGGGTGTATGTGCAGGACAATACGGGCGACACCAATGAGGGTGCGCGGGTGACGTTTGCGAAGTTGGATATTGATCATGAGTGAATCGTCCCGCGATGCGCAGGATTTTTCCCGGATAAATCTCACACCTTAAACACCCCGCAGCCCCCTGTGGGAGCCGGGCTTGCCCGCGATGACGGCGCATCAGCCACTCTCCTCGGTGCCTGACACACCGCCATCGCGGGCAAGCCCAGCTCCCACATTGATTGTGCGTCAGCTCAAGGTGCGGTGTGGGTCCTACAGCACCGTTGCGACAAGCCACATCGCCGCTTATAGTTCGCCCCGTCGCCGGCATTGATCGGCGATAGGGTTTCGCAGCCCTACAGAGTTAAAACCGCACCCGTCAAAAACAACCCCGGTACTCTTGCCGAAGGTCGTCTTTGTTATGGCGGCTGTGCGTGGGAGACCTTCGGGTCTGCCGGGTCTTAACTCCTCGGTCTGCGAACCCGCGTACAGCTGCCACCCAATTTGTTTCGCAGCAAACGGTGGTCATTCTTCTCTCGAGTTAAGGATTCACCATGACCCAACAGCTACCACCCCGTCGCTTCACTCCTTGCACCGAAACCGCCACCGACTACCCCGTGCTGTTGATCGACAGCGAAGCCCCACTGCTCGACCTCCACGCCTGCCTGCGCGAACGTCTCAACGCGGCTCTGGAACACCTGAACCTGATGGCCTGCTCCAGCCTGCCGGACTTCGCCGAGCGCGACCTGAACAACGTAGCTAATACCGCACGCATCCTCGTGCAGGATGTGAGTGATGTGTTTCGAGTCATTGAACACCGTGGTTTCGGCGCTTCATCTGCAAGTTGATTAAATGGTGTCCATAAAAAAGCCCGCATCGCTGCGGGCTTTTTATTAACACTTGAGGCTCAGCTCACCTTAGCGTTCAACTCACCTTTCAAATACCGCTGATACATCGCTTCCAACGAGATCGGCTTGATCTACAAAGAATTGCCCCCCGTACCGAACGCTTCATAACCCGTGATAGAGCAATCACGCATGGAGCTCTCGGTTGCAAGGGAAAATCACAGATGCGGGTCAGTATCAACGTAAGCACTCTATACGCCGCGCCTAGCGTCCTCGACTAAACGCTTATAGCGCTGAGCACCCGCGAAGAAAAACATGTGCCCACAACGGCTACGAAACCTTCGGCTTTTATGCAACAGGATATTACGGCCTCGTATACAAATTAGTGCTTTTAGAAATCAACGGGGAAGCGAAATGTAGGAAATACCAATCAGAACGATCCGATAACCTCATGGACAAATACACAAAAATTCGACTGAGAACAATACCGCTCAAGAAAACAAAATTGACAATCTCAATAGGCGCTCATACGGTTTAATTGCATCGCACATCTGCGAAGGCAACAACCCTGAGGAACTATATTATGAAACGAGTAACTATAGAACCGACGCTCAACAATCAATCAAACGACGCGTACCAGACCCCTCACTTCTCAATTAAAACGGTGACTGTACCCCACTACGCATTCGTTCCAAACTGTAAGGATCGAATTATTGAAGCTTCTGCTGACAGTAGAAAACTAGAAATTAAATAATCATTTACCGCCTGGGCTTCGGCCCAGGCAGCTCATAAAAATGAATCTCGCTAAATGAATTTCACCAAACCTAATAGGTGCTTAGGCGGCTATGTGTACTGCGAAGAAAAAATGGCTCTCAAACGACATATTTCTTGTACTTAAAGATGGTGAGGCTTACTTGTGGGACTATAGAAACCACGCTCAATACCAGATAAGTGCTGGGGAGTTTGAGCGGTTAGTGAGTTTTTCTGCAGGCGATTTCGTATCAGACACAGACGATGACATATCCATAGACACATCCGGGGTCCTTCATGACGTGAAACCAACCGATGAATGGGGTTGGGACGTGTTATCAAAAATATTCCACATTGGGACATCTCATCCGAATTCGCCAGCCCCTGACAAGCCTGAAATGTACATTGAATACGCTAAAAGCTACTTGAATTTCTGCAAGTCAATCCATAAGAATGAACCAGATATTTCTTTAATAAAAGGAGGCGAAAAAACACTACTGCCACCTCCAAACATTTCAGTCATTAAAGAAGCGAGTCTATGGGAAACCCTTTTGGCGCGTCATACTTGTAGAGATTTTTTTGACACTTCAGTACCAGTATTGTCACTAGCAACCATACTTTATGGAACTTTAGCAGATAAAAAAGAGGTCGATTACGACGCTCCGACTGGCGCTCAAAAGTTCGGATTCAGAAGGACGTCACCTTCGGCGGGAGGCTTACAGGCGACGGAGGGCTATGTATGGGTACGGAATGTCGAGGATCTTGCACCCGGCATTTATCATTATATAAGTGAACAGCACACGCTGGAGAAAGTACGCGACCTTCCGCCTGAAGTAATATCTACTTATTTATGCGGCCAGCACTGGGCAAACAACTTGGCATTCGCAATTTTTTTCACCTCTCGTTTTGACAAGCTTTGGTGGAAATACCCTCACTCTCGTGCCTATCGTCCAATGCTGCTGGACGTCGGACATCTATCACAAACTGCAAATTTGTTAATCACCGCGCTTGGCTTACATCCTTGGTTGACCGGATACTTTCATGACAAAGAGATAAATGAACTCTTAAAGGTAAACCTTCCCTCGGAGCAAGTCATCTTTTTGGTGGGTGCAGGGCATGGCACGGGTAGCTCGTACACCACCGAAGTTAGGAAACTACTAGACGGAGTCTGATGAGGTGCTGACTATGGTCAATTTTGAAAATGATGACAGTGTAATCCTTGGCCTTAAAGATGGACATGACGGAGCGGTAGCTCTAATTATCGGTAACCACTTGGAGTTTTCTGTAGAAGCAGAAAAGGATAACGGTCTTCGCTTTTCAAGCGTGACACCTGACGTACTTTTGAAAATTTTTCACATGTTCAACAAACCCGTGGACATAGTAGCTCAGAGTGGTTGGAGTAGAGGACAGAGTTCAGAAAGTGACACCATTGGTGCAGGTTATTCTGGATTAACGCAGATTCTTAACCAAAAACGATCAATATTTGGTCGCGACATTACTTATTTCTCATCCTCCCATGAACGCTCACATCTTTTATGCGGATATGGGCTTTCGCCATTCCCACAAGGACAACCTTGCTACGCATTACTTTGGGAGGGTTATTTTGGTGCATTCTATCGAATCGATGAAAACGTAAATATTTCTAAATTAGGTAGTGCACTTGAAAACCCTGGGGACAGATTTGCTTTTCTATACGCGCTCGCAGATCCCACTTTTAATCTTGGGGCGGGGCAAATTCGTTTAAGTGATGCCGGAAAACTCATGGCGCTCGCCGCTTATGGCGAAAACGGTGAGATCGATGAGGACGCCAGACACATAATAGCGACGCTACTCGACGAGAACACGAATTTTAGAAAGCTTCACAAGCGCCAATTTCGTAAAAGCAAATATTACAATATTGGAATTGAAAACCCTCGACTCGCATCGCTTGCACACCAATTTTCAAACGCAATTTTCAATCTGTTTCGCGACTTTGTTCAGCCGCTAGTTTTTGATGACGCACCTTTATTAATTGTGGGTGGCTGTGGATTAAATTGTGACTGGAATACCAAATGGAAAGAGACACAACTATTCCCTGATGTATTTATTCCTCCGTGCACAAACGACAGTGGATCTGCAATTGGAACTGCGATTGATGCATTATTGCACACCAAAGGACTTGCCAAGATAACTTGGTCGCCCTATGCAGGTGAGCCATCACAGATTGACACAGATAATACAGGCACCTTCATTAGTGAACCCTATGATATACGGCGTGTTGCACAATTGCTTCATGACGGTTCCATATTAGGTTGGGTGCAGGGTAGATATGAAATGGGGCCTAGAGCCCTAGGGAATCGCTCAATATTGGCGGCGCCCTACCCTAGAGAAAATCTCATTAGATTGAATAAAATCAAGCAGCGCGAAGGGTTTCGACCTATTGCGCCGATATGTTTAGAAGAATGTATGGGTGAATACTTCCACCCGTCTACTCCCTCCCCCTTCATGCTAGAGTTTCGTAGAGTAATTTCATCTAAAATTCCGGCGGTCACGCACGTTGATAACTCAGCGCGTCCTCAATCAGTCAATAAATCGCAAAATCCTCGTATGTATCAATTACTGAGTGCCTATCGTGACATTTCAGGGGTCGGTGTACTTTGTAACACTTCCCTGAATTTTAACGGTCGCGGTTTTATTAATAGGTTGAGCGACCTTTGTCGATTTGCCAGCGAACATCAACTCGACGGCTTCGTATTTGAAGACAAATTTTTTCTCAATTCAGATCGGCATGATGAAAACATCTAGCAAGCTTATTTATGTGCAAGCGCTATCCAGCCTCTCATTATGGCTTGATATTTTTTTGATCTTCACGGTTCCCGTTTATATATGGCATGCCTCTCCTTCATCGATAGCATTCTTGGCTTTTTGTCTGGGTGCACCAATGTTGTTTCTTGGCCCTATCATTGGAACACTGATAGATCGACATGACGTCAGGAAAACACTATTATTAGGTGCCTTGCTGCGCACACTATCTACTGTAGCGCTAGCAGTGTCTCCAGACCTTCAGAGTTTTTTGTTTTTCGTTTTATTCAAAGGCGTATCAAACTTATTCTACTTTCCTTCGATGACCATCGCGGTTCGAAAACTGATACTTGCCGAAGAGCGTAAATCTTTTTTCAGTCACGTCAGTGTATTTGATCAATTTTCAAAAATTCTCGCCCCATTACTTGCAGGTGCGTTAGCGGTAGTATTGCCACCCAAGGATTTATTCTTTTTATCTGCTGCCGCCGTTTTATTAACCATTCCATTCCTAAAGTCTATTTGCCGGGCATTCCGAACGCAAATGAATGACTCCTCTACGAAAATCCTTCCACTCTATCGTGACATAACTAGAGGGTTTTCTATATTCAATGCCCTGCCCTTTCAACTCCGCATAGGCTTTTTGTACTCCCTACTGACATCGCTTGCGTTAGGAATTTACGACCCACATTTGGCGTCCTTTCTAGCCTACGAAGCTTTACCTCCAGTCAGTTTTTCAGTGATCGTTTCCGCGACAGCCGCAGGCGCGATATGTGCCGCGCTGCTGATGAAGTTAAAGCTGAGCAATATCGATGAGATTCTACTTCGATCACATGCATTAGTTATTTTCTCTACAGCATTAATCCTGACGGCAATTTTAGTATTTTTTCAAGTACCTGGAAGAGCCTATCTCTATCCGCTGGTTTGGTTTGTGAATGGTTTCAGCTATGAGCTTTTAATCATTTCCTCAAACATAATCCTTCAACAGTTATGCCCTCCTGACAATATTGGAAGAGTGTCCATGTCTTTCAGAAGCGTCCAAATGCTCTGTATTATAATTGGGCCGTCATTAGGGACAATATTAATAATCGCGGCAGGTCGCTCAGCACCTTTCGTTGCGGCCGCATGCATGGCTTTTTTAACTGCATCAGTGTCAATTGCGGTCTATTTATATCTGTACAAAAAACAAGCACGCACACCTGTCAGTTAGTGCAGCATCGAACGATGGCCCGGTGACTCTCCTAACACTTAAAGTTGCCAATTCAAGTCCACAAAAAAGCCCGCATCACTGCGGGCTTCTTTAGTTAAACGCTTGAGACTCAGTTCACCTTAGCGTTCAACTCACCTTTCAAATACCGCTGGTACATCGCCTCCAACGAGATCGGCTTGATCTTCGAAGCATTACCCGCAGTACCAAACGCTTCATACCGTGCGATACACACATCACGCATCGCCGTCACAGTGGCGCCGAAGAATTTACGCGGGTCGAACTCGCTCGGGTTGGTGGCCATCAGGCGACGCATCGCACCGGTGGACGCCAGGCGCAGGTCGGTGTCGATGTTGACCTTGCGCACGCCGTACTTGATGCCTTCGACGATTTCTTCAACCGGTACGCCGTAGGTTTCTTTGATGTCGCCGCCGTACTGGTTGATGATCGCCAGCCACTCTTGCGGTACCGAGGAAGAACCGTGCATCACCAGGTGGGTGTTGGGGATGCGCTTGTGGATTTCCTTGATGCGGTCGATGGCCAGCACGTCGCCAGTAGGTGGCTTGGTGAACTTGTAGGCGCCGTGGCTGGTGCCGATGGCGATGGCCAGGGCGTCGACCTGGGTTTTCTTGACGAAGTCGGCGGCTTCTTCCGGGTCGGTCAGCATCTGGCTGTGATCCAGCACGCCTTCGGCGCCGATGCCGTCTTCTTCGCCGGCCATGCCGGTTTCCAGCGAACCCAGGCAGCCCAGCTCGCCTTCAACCGATACGCCGCAGGCGTGGGCCATGGCCACGGTTTGTTGGGTCACGCGTACGTTGTACTCGTAGTCGGTTGGGGTCTTGCCGTCTTCGCCGAGGGAGCCGTCCATCATTACCGAGCTGAAGCCCAGTTGGATCGAGCGCTGGCACACGTCAGGGCTGGTGCCGTGGTCCTGGTGCATGCACACCGGGATGTGCGGGAATTCTTCGATCGCGGCGAGGATCAGGTGACGCAGGAACGGGGCGCCGGCGTATTTGCGCGCGCCGGCCGAAGCCTGGACGATCACTGGGGAGTCGGTCTTGTCAGCGGCTTCCATGATGGCGCGCATCTGCTCAAGGTTGTTGACGTTAAAGGCTGGGACGCCGTAGCCGAACTCGGCTGCGTGGTCCAGCATTTGACGCATGCTGATAAGTGCCATTGTGTTGTCTCTCCCGGTCGAGGGTCGTTAATCGTGCAAGCCTGCCGTAGCGGCGGCTGCTATTCAAGTTATTGCAGATCAAGGGGTTGAGCCTTGTGCTGCTGAATCGTTATTGCTGGTGTGGCTTAGCGCTTGTGCCACTGTGAAACAGGTCAATGTGGGAGCTGGCTTGCCTGCGATGGCGCAGAGCCAGTCGATATTGGCTTTGCTGACCCACCGCAATCGCAGGCAAGCCAGCTCCCACATTTTGATCTCATTGGACTTCAGATCGTATTCTCACTGGGCTTTGCAGCCGCGCCCAATCAAATCATCTGTCGCCACCCAGTAAACCAGGCCTTCCTCACCTTTGGTGTGAAACGCCAATTGGCCGTCGCTATACAGCACGCCGGAGGCGGCTACCTCTTGCTTGAGCCGGTAAACCTGGTCCGAACCGCCGAGGCGTACATCCACTTCGGAGCGGGCCGGGTTGGCAAAGCGCCAGTTGACCTCGGCCTTGCTGTCGCAGGTCCAGGTGGTCCATTTGTCGGCAGGTTCTGCCTTGTCGAACAGGTTCATGCTGCTGCAGCCGGCCAACAGAGCCAGGGCTGCCAGGGCGAAAACGCCTTTCATTGCCAATCCTCGCAGGGCGGTCTATGGGCCGCCGTTGCTGTCGGTTAATGGATCAGACCCGTCATGGGCAACCCTGTTCCTGACCGTTTGGCGCGGAGTCGTATTTCTCCAACCGTTCGTTGCCGATGCGCTTGTTGATCACCGGCATGGTCTCGGCTTGCCAGTCAGCCTGGTAACAGCTTTTTCTCAACGGTGCCTTGGCGTTATCCGCCTCGGGCGCCGCGCTGGGTGTGCTGCCGCAGCCGGCCAACAGGCCCGCTGCAATCACCAGTGCCAACGACTTGATCATGGGAACGCTCCTTTTCCTGATCACGCGAGCCTTAACCTTTGGCTCGGGTTTCCAGCACTTCCACGGCTGGCAACACCTTGCCCTCGACGAATTCGAGGAAAGCGCCACCACCGGTAGAAATGTAGGAGATCTGATCAGCCACGCCATATTTATCGATAGCCGCCAAAGTATCGCCGCCGCCAGCAATGGAGAACGCCGAGCTTTCAGCGATCGCTTTAGCCAGCACCTTGGTGCCGTTGCCGAATTGGTCGAACTCGAACACGCCCACCGGGCCATTCCACAGGATAGTCTGGGATGCCTTCAGCAGCTCGGCGAAGTTGGCCGCGGTTTGCGGGCCGATGTCCAGGATCATGTCGTCGTCGGCCACGTCAGCAATGAGCTTGACGGTAGCGGCGGCGCTTTCCGCGAATTCCTTGGCAACTACCACGTCCACTGGCAGCGGCACGCTGACCTTGGCGGCGATGGCGCGGGCGGTGTCGAGCAGGTCTGGCTCGTACAGGGACTTGCCCACCGGGTGGCCAGCAGCGGCCAGGAAGGTGTTGGCAATGCCGCCGCCGACGATCAGTTGGTTGCAGATCTGGCTCAGGCTGTTGAGCACGTCCAGCTTGGTGGACACCTTGGAGCCGGCAACGATAGCGGCCATTGGTTGGGCTGGAGCGCCCAGGGCCTTGCCCAGCGCATCCAGCTCGGCAGCCAACAACGGGCCAGCCGCGGCGACCTTGGCGAACTTG
Source organism: Pseudomonas sp. PA-4-8C (assembly GCF_021606625.1). Lineage (NCBI taxonomy): Bacteria > Pseudomonadati > Pseudomonadota > Gammaproteobacteria > Pseudomonadales > Pseudomonadaceae > Pseudomonas > Pseudomonas sp. PA-4-8C. The sequence continues at coordinate 15,078 of NZ_WKCD01000006.1, read as the reverse complement.
GCCACGCCGTGGGTCGAACCTTCGGCGCGGTGGGCGGTGCCGAACGCGTCCATCACAAACACGTCGCACAGGGCGGCGTATTGCTGGGCCAGTTCGTCGCTGTTCTTTTTCTCGCCCTTGTTGAAGCGCACGTTTTCGAACAGCACGATATCGCCGGCTTTCACGTCCACGCCGCCCAGGTAGTCTGCGACCAAGGGCACGTCACGGCCCAGGGCCTTGCTCAGGTACTCGGCGACCGGCTTGAGGCTGTTTTCGGCAGAGAACTCACCTTCGGTCGGGCGACCCAGGTGGGAGCAGACCATCACGGCCGCGCCTTTTTCCAGGGCCAGCTTGATGGTCGGCAGCGAGGCCAGGATTCGCGCATCGCTGGTGACAACACCGTCCTTGACGGGGACGTTGAGGTCTTCGCGAATCAGTACGCGCTTACCTTGCAGATCGAGGTCGGTCATCTTCAACACGGTCATGGGTCGCAGTTCCTGAATTACTGTTGAGGTTGTTTAGAAGCGATGTGCAGATAGTGTTCGGCAACATCCAGCATGCGGTTGGCAAAGCCCCATTCGTTGTCGAACCAGGCCAGGATGTTCACCAGCCTGGGGCCGGAAACGCGGGTCTGGCTGGCATCGACAATCGCCGAATGCGGGTCATGGTTAAAATCGCAACTGGCGTGGGGCAACTCGGTGTAGGCCAACAGGCCTTTGAGCGGGCCGCTGGTGGCGGCGTCGCGCAGGATCCGGTTGACCTCGGCCGCGTCAGTGTCGCTCACGGTTTGCATGGTGATATCCAGGCAAGACACGTTCACCGTCGGCACCCGTACGGCTTTGGCCTGGATTCGCCCGGCAAGTTCCGGCAGCAGTCGCTCGATGCCGCGCGCCAGGCCGGTGGACACCGGAATCACTGACTGGAACGCCGAACGCGTGCGGCGCAGGTCTTCGTGGTGATAGGCGTCGATGACCGGCTGGTCGTTCATCGCCGAGTGAATCGTGGTGATCGACACGTAATCCAGGCCGATCGCCTGGTCCAGCAGGCGCAACAACGGCACGCTGCAGTTGGTGGTACACGACGCATTGGACACCAGCAGCTCATCGCCGGTCAGGCAATCCTGGTTGATGCCGTAGACGATGGTGGCGTCGACATCCGCCTCGCTGGCCATCGGCTGGGAAAACAGCACACGCGGTGCGCCGGCGTCGAGGAAACGCTGGCCATCGGCACGGGTGTGATAGACACCGGAGCATTCCAGCACCAGGTCGACGCCCAGTGCTTTCCAGTCGATGCCTTCGGGGGTGGCACTGCGCAACACTTGCACGCAGTTGCCATTGATATGCAGACAATCGCCTTCAACCCGCACTTCGCCCGGGAAGCGGCCGTGGGTGGAGTCAAAGCGTGTCAGGTATTCGATGCTGGCCATGTCGGCCAAATCATTGATCGCGACAATTTCAAACCCGGCCGCCGCCCCTCGCTCGAACAGAGCACGCAAGACGCAACGACCAATGCGGCCGTAGCCGTTGAGTGCAACTTTGTAGGGACGCGGTTGGGGCATGGGGTTCTCGATCAAGGTTAGTTCAGTGATGAATGTACTGGCGCCATCGCGGGCAAGCCCGCTCCCACAGTGGACCGTGATCCAAATGTGGGAGCGGGCTTGCCCGCGATGGCGCCAGTACAAACAACGCAGACTGACTTAGTCTTCCAGCAACTCTTCAGCCTGACCCAGGATGTTTTCCAGGGTGAAACCGAACTCTTCGAACAAGGCTGGCGCCGGCGCCGACTCACCGTAGGTGGTCATGCCGATCACGCGGCCTTCCAGGCCCACATACTTGTACCAGTAGTCGGCGTGAGCCGCTTCGATGGCAATACGCGCACTGACCTGCAACGGCAATACCGATTGCTTGTAGCCGGCGTCCTGGGCTTCGAACACGCTGGTGCAGGGCATGGACACAACGCGCACGTTGCGGCCTTGCGCGGTCAGCTTGTCGTACGCCTGAACGGTCAGGCCCACTTCGGAGCCGGTGGAGATCAGGATCAGCTCCGGCTCGCCGATGCAGTCCTTGAGCACATAACCGCCACGGCTGATGTCGGCGATCTGCGCGTCGGTACGCACCTGGTGTTGCAGGTTCTGACGCGAGAAGATCAGCGCCGAAGGGCCGTCCTTGCGCTCGATGGCGTGCTTCCAGGCCACGGCGGATTCCACCGCGTCGGCTGGGCGCCAGCAATCGAGGTTCGGCGTGGTGCGCAGGCTGGTCAGTTGCTCGACCGGCTGGTGCGTCGGGCCGTCTTCGCCCAGGCCGATGGAGTCGTGGGTGTAGACGTGGATCACGCGCTTCTTCATCAGCGCGGCCATACGTACGGCGTTACGAGCGTATTCCATGAACATCAGGAAGGTCGCGCCGTAAGGCACCAGGCCGCCGTGCAAGGAAACGCCGTTCATGATGGCGCTCATGCCGAACTCGCGCACGCCGTAGTACATGTAGTTGCCGCTGGCGTCTTCGGCCGAGACACCTTTGCAACCTTTCCACAGGGTCAGGTTGGAACCGGCCAGGTCAGCCGAACCGCCGAGGAACTCAGGCAGCAACGGGCCAAAGGCGTTCAGGGTGTTCTGGCTGGCTTTACGGCTGGCGATGGTCTCGCCCTTGGCCGCGACTTCAGCGATGTAGGCCGAGGCTTTTTCCGAGAAGTCGGCAGGCAGGTCACCGGCCAGGCGGCGTACCAGTTCGTTGGCCAATTCCGGGAATTCGGCGGAGTAGGCCGAGAAACGCTGGTCCCACTCGGCTTCGGCTGCCAGGCCTTTTTCCTTGGCATCCCATTCGGCATAGATGTCGGCCGGGATTTCAAACGGGCCGTGGTTCCACTTCAGCGCTTCGCGGGTCAGGGCGATTTCCGCGTCACCCAGTGGGGCGCCGTGGCAGTCTTCTTTACCTTGCTTGTTCGGCGAGCCAAAACCGATGGTGGTCTTGCAGCAGATCAGGGTTGGCTGCGCGCTCTTGCGAGCGGTGTCGATGGCGGTCTTGATCTCTTCCGGATCGTGGCCGTCAACGTTGCGGATCACCTGCCAGTTGTAGGCTTCGAAACGCTTAGGCGTGTCGTCGGTGAACCAGCCTTCGACTTCGCCGTCGATGGAGATGCCGTTGTCATCGTAGAAGGCAATCAGCTTGCCCAGGCCCAGGGTGCCGGCCAGGGAGGCGACTTCGTGGGAAATGCCTTCCATCATGCAGCCATCACCCAGGAATACGTAGGTGTGATGGTCAACGATGTCGTGGCCAGGGCGGTTGAACTGCGCGCCCAAGACTTTTTCCGCCAGGGCGAAACCAACGGCATTGGCCAGGCCTTGGCCCAGGGGGCCGGTGGTGGTCTCAACGCCTGGGGTGTAGCCGAATTCCGGGTGGCCCGGGGTGCGGCTGTGCAGCTGACGGAAGCTCTTGAGGTCGTCGATGGTGACGTCGTAGCCAGTCAGGTGCAGCAGCGAATAAATCAGCATCGAGCCATGACCGTTGGACAGCACGAAGCGGTCACGGTCGGCGAACGAAGGGTTGCTCGGGTTGTGTTTCAGGTAGTCACGCCAAAGTACCTCGGCGATATCCGCCATGCCCATCGGGGCACCGGGATGGCCGCTGTTGGCTTTTTGCACGGCATCCATGCTGAGGGCACGAATGGCGTTGGCACGCTCACGACGGCTGGGCATCGCTGATCTCCTGGAGTTTGCTTATAAAGAAACGGAAAAAAGGACCGGCATTTTCCCTCAGCCACCGCCTGCGGGCAATGACAGATAGTCACTTGTGGGCGTTTTTCCTGTGCTTTGGGCACCAATCCCTTGCAGAAACCTTTAACCGGTTCGTCTAAAGGTTATAGCGATGGCTTATAACCGCCACTTATCGATCAATATCAAAACTTTTTGATATTGGCCTTGCGGGGATCTACACCCGTCACTAGACTGCTGGCCTTATGAACCTACCCGTGCCCTCCCTGCGTCCTGACGACGGCGATGAACTGGCTGCCTTGTGCAAGGCCGCTGGCGATCCGTTGCGCTTGAACGTATTGCGCGCACTGGCCAACGATTCTTTCGGGGTACTGGAGCTGGCGCAGATCTTCGCCATCGGCCAGTCCGGCATGAGCCACCATTTGAAGGTGCTGGCCCAGGCCGACCTGGTGGCCACCCGTCGCGAAGGCAATGCGATTTTCTACCGACGTGCCCTGCCCCATACCGAACTGCTTGGCGGCAAGTTGCACGCCGCCCTGCTCGACGAAGTGGACAACTTGTGCCTGCCCGGTGATGTGCAGTCGCGCATCGGCCAGGTGCACGGGCAACGCGCCGCCGCCAGCCAGGATTTTTTCTCACGGGTGGCCGACAAGTTTCGCGCCCAACAGGACCTGATCGCCGGCTTGGCCCAGTACCGCGAAAGCGTACTGGCGCTGTTGGACAAGCTGAGCTTCAGTGAAGAAGCCACGGCCTTGGAAGTCGGCCCTGGCGACGGCGGTTTCCTGCCCGAACTGGCGCGCCGCTTCGAGCAGGTCACCGCGCTGGATAACAGCCCGGCGATGCTTGAACTGGCGCGCCAACTCTGTGAGCGCGAAGCCCTGGGCAATGTGCGCCTGCAGTTGGCCGACGCCCTGAGTGACACCGGCCTGCGGGCCGATTGCGTGGTGCTGAACATGGTCTTGCACCATTTCGCCGCACCGGCGGAAGCCCTCAAGCAAATGGCCGGGTTGCTGCACCCCGGCGGTAGCCTGCTGGTTACGGATTTATGCAGCCACAACCAGAATTGGGCCAAGGAGGCCTGCGGTGATCTCTGGCTGGGTTTTGAACAGGACGATCTGGCCCGTTGGGCCACCGCTGCGGGACTCGTTCCCGGGGAAAGCCTCTATGTAGGTTTACGTAATGGTTTCCAGATTCAGGTCCGCCATTTTCAGCGACCGGCTGGCGACACTCACCATCGGTAAATATCAGGAAAACATCGAGATGAGCGAATACTCCCTTTTCACCTCCGAGTCCGTGTCTGAAGGGCATCCGGACAAAATCGCCGACCAGATTTCTGACGCGGTGCTGGACGCTATCATCGCTGAAGACAAGTTCGCCCGTGTGGCGTGCGAGACGCTGGTGAAAACGGGCGTGGCGATCATCGCCGGCGAAGTCACCACCACTGCCTGGGTTGACCTGGAGCAGATCGTACGTGACGTGATCACCGACATTGGCTACAACAGCTCCGACGTGGGCTTTGACGGCGCGACCTGCGGCGTGATGAACATCATCGGCAAGCAATCCCCGGACATCAACCAGGGTGTTGACCGCGCCAAGCCAGAAGACCAGGGCGCGGGCGATCAGGGCCTGATGTTCGGCTACGCCAGCAACGAAACCGACGTGCTGATGCCCGCGCCGATCACCTTCTCGCACCAGCTGGTACAACGCCAGGCCGAGGCGCGCAAATCCGGCGTACTGCCATGGCTGCGCCCGGATGCCAAGTCCCAGGTGACCTGCCGTTACGAAGGCGGCAAAGTCGTGGGTATCGACGCTGTCGTACTGTCGACCCAGCACAATCCGGACGTGTCCTACGCCGACCTGCGCGAAGGCGTGATGGAGCTGATCGTCAAGCACGTGCTGCCTGCCGAGTTGCTGACCAAGGACACCCAGTTCCACATCAACCCGACTGGCCAGTTCATCATCGGTGGCCCGGTGGGCGACTGTGGCCTGACCGGCCGCAAAATCATCGTCGACAGCTACGGCGGCATGGCTCGTCACGGCGGCGGTGCGTTCTCCGGCAAGGACCCTTCCAAGGTTGACCGCTCTGCCGCTTACGCCGGCCGTTATGTGGCCAAGAACATCGTCGCCGCCGGCCTGGCCGAGCGCTGCGAAATCCAGGTTTCCTACGCCATTGGGGTGGCCCAGCCTACGTCGATCTCGCTGAATACCTTCGGCACCGGCAAGATCAGCGACGAGAAAATCGTCAAGCTGGTGCGCGAGATCTTCGACCTGCGCCCTTACGCGATCACCACCATGCTCGACCTGCTGCACCCGATGTATCAGGAAACCGCAGCCTACGGCCACTTCGGCCGTACCCCTGCGCAGAAGACTGTGGGCGATGACACCTTCAGCACCTTCACCTGGGAAAAAACCGACCGCGCCAACGACCTGCGTACCGCCGCCGGCCTGTAATCGTTCGCGGTAAATAAAGCCCCGCCAGGCCTGCCTGGCGGGGCTTTTTGTTGTCTGCAGGGCCACTTCGGGCTTTTTTGGATCCAAGGCTTGCAGGCCAAATGATGGCCCACTAGAATCCGCGCCCTCTCGGGCCCTTCACCTTACTTGGATATTGCACTGCGCCCGCCCGGGATGGATAAGCGCGCAGGCAATCGAACATTGAGGTTTTCATGCGCATTTGCACACTCGCCCCTGCCGCCCTTCTGCTCAGCCTGTTCACCCTGCCAGCCCAGGCCGCTGACCTGAACGCGCTGAGCGGCGCCCTGAGTGCCCAGCTCGGTGGCGGCAATGCCGGCGACTGCCAGCAGCAACCCAAAGACCTGCAAGCCAAGATCGACGCGGCCAATGCCAAGAACGATCTGTTGAAAGTGCGGGCCTACGAGGCTGCGCTGGAGCAGGTCAACAAAGCTTGCAACAAACTCGCCGACAGCCAGGCAAAAGTCGACGCCAAGCAGCAAAAGCAGCAGGCCAAGGCTGAAAACAACGACGCTGTGAAGGCCTTGGGCGGCCTGTTCAAGTAAACAGAAATACCCGGTAAAAAGCCCCGCTCGGTCGGGGCTTTTTTGTGGGCGCGTGGATCACTTAGGCTGGGCACCCTTTTCGAGCAAGGATGCTCATGATGCGCGTATTACTGGCTGTTCTCCTAAGCACCCTGCCGGCCTGGGCCTGGGCCGAAGCCTGCCCCGATGACGTTCACTCACAGTTGGAAACCTTGTCCAGGCAAATCCAGCAGTGGGACGACAGCTACCATCGACAGGGCCAATCGCTGATCAGCGACGAGCTCTACGACCAGGCCCGCACACGCCTGGCGCATTGGCAGGAATGCGCCCGCCAGCAGACACCCAAGGCTGATAACCCACTGGCCAGGGCGCGCGGCACCTTACGTCACCCGGTCGCGCACACGGGTTTGCAGAAGCTGCCGAGCGAGCCGGCCGTCAGTGACTGGCTCAGCACTCGACAGGATGTCTGGGTCCAACCCAAGGTAGATGGCGTCGCGGTGACATTGGTGTATCGCCAGGGCCGCTTGCACCAGCTCATATCTCGAGGCGACGGCCTGCTGGGTCACGACTGGTCAGCCTCCGCCGCCAAGATCCCCGGCATTGTCCAACAGTTGCCCGACGCCGTTGATGTGGTGCTGCAAGGCGAACTCTATTGGCGCCTCAACCACCATGTGCAATCGCTCAAGGGCGGGCTCAATGCGCGCAGCAAAGTGGCCGGCCTGATGAACCGTCGCCAGTTGAACGATGCCGAAGCTGCCGGGATCGGCCTGTTCGTCTGGGCGTGGCCCGACGGCCCGGCGGACTTCACCGAACGCCTGGCCACCCTGGCGCGCTGGGGGTTCACCGACAGTCAACAGTACAGCCAGCCCGTCGGCACCATCAGCGAAGCTGCGCATTGGCGTACCCATTGGTACAACGCGCCATTGCCCTTCGCCAGCGATGGCGTGGTGCTGCACCAGGCTGCGCGGGCACCCGCCGAGCGCTGGCAAGCCAGTGCGCCTTACTGGGCGGTTGCCTGGAAGTACCCGGCCATCAAGGCACTGGCGCTGGTGCGCAACGTTCAGTTCAGGGTGGGGCGCACTGGGCGCATTACTCCAATCCTCGAACTGGAGCCCGTACGGCTGGATGATCGGCAGATCAGCCGGGTTAGCGCCAGCTCGCTCAAGCGCTGGCAAGCCCTGGATATCCGCCCAGGCGATCATGTGTCGATCAGCCTGGCGGGCCAGGTGATACCGCGACTGGACGAGGTGATCCTGCGCAACAAGACACGCGTGGACATGCAGGTACCCGACCCTCAAGACTTCCACGCCTTGAGCTGCTGGCAACTGGACCCCGGCTGCGAAGATCAACTGCTCGCCCGCCTCACCTGGTTGAGCGGCAAACACGGCCTGGCCTTGCCCCATATGGGCCGTGAAACCTGGAACGTATTGATCCAGGCGGGTCTAATCGCAGGCTTTCTCGATTGGTTAACCCTGGATGCGGCCGAGCTTGCTACCATTGAGGGGTTAGGCGAGCGTACCCGTGCGCGGGTGCTCGACAGTATTCAAAGCGCCCGGCAACGCCCTTTTTTACAATGGCTCTGCGCCTTGGGCATACCGCCAGCGGCGCGCAACAACCTGGAAGGCAACTGGCAGACGCTGGTCGCCAAAGACACCCAAGCCTGGCTGGCCTCAGATGGCATCGGCCCGGGACGCGCAGCGCAACTCAGCGCTTTTTTTCGTGACCCGCAGGTACAAGCCATGGCTGAAACATTACGCGCAGCCGGGGTAGATGGGTTTTGAACACCACCCGGCCACCTGATTGCGAACTTGGAGCTTTATATGAAATTTCTCGCCCCCTTTGCCTTGCTGACCGTCGCAGGCTTCATGAGCACGCCACTGTTGGCCGCCGAAGACGCGCAACCGCTCACAGGCTGCGCCGCCAAACGCCAGGCCATCAGCATCCAGATCGAACAGGCCAAGGCCCACGGCAACATCAACCAACAGGCCGGCCTGGAAAAAGCCCTGGCCGAAGTCACCGCCCACTGCACCGATGCCAGCTTGAAGAAAGAACGTGAAAACAAGGTGCTCGACGCCAAGCATGAAGTCAGCCGCCGTCAGGCCGACCTCGACAAGGCCATGAAAAAGGGTGATCCGGACAAGATCAACAAGCGTAAGGAGAAGCTGGCCGAATCGCGCAAAGAGCTGCAAGACGCGGTGGAAGAACTCGACCAGTAAAACCGATCAATGATCACGGAACTGTTTATGGCAGGCGCTGCAGGCATCTTCAACTTTTTGCACCGCAGGTTGAAGGTTGCTGGCTTTATAAGGCTGCACCTGGCTGGCGATCACCAATTCACCGGTGGCCGCCTCAAGGTCGCGAGCCAGTTGCTGGAACTGCGCCTGTTTTTGCCACACATCATCTTTGGCACTGGTGTGGTCTTCTTCGCGCACGCTCGGGAAATGTTTCCACGGCTCGTGGGACAACGCATCCAGTTTGACCGCACCCTCGGCGAACTTGGCGCCATCGAATGGGATACGCCCGCGGAGCATGCCGCCCAAGTCTTCACCGGTCTTGAGCATCTGCTTGAAGATCGCCTTGCGCTGGCCCAAGGGAGAATTGGGGTCAACACCGCCACAGGCAGACACCGCCAGGCAGGCCAGCAATACAACAGTCAATTTTTTTAACATCATCATGGCTTCAAGGTCACGGGAAACGGCGGCCAGTATCCTCGCACCGCCTACAAAGACCAATAGCCCTATTAATAATAAGGGTTGCCCGGATGCAGTGAAGCACGGGCAATCGTTTCAGGAACTACCTACATGAATGTCACCTTCAAACCCTGGGGCCGGCGCCTGGCGTGGGCTTTGCCGATGTTCGCGCTACTGGCCGGCTGCGATGGCGGTAAAGACCCCGGCAAACAAGTTGCCCAGGAGCCAACCAAACCTCACGCCGTTGCCACCTATGTGAGCGCACCGTGGGAAGCCCTGCCGAGCGTTTCCGACAGTGACTTGCTCGCCGGGTTTGAATCCTGGCGCAGCGCCTGCCAGCGCCTCAAGGCCGACCCGATCTGGGGCGCGACCTGCGCGGCCGCGGCCAGCGTACCGGGCGATGCCGTGGCGGTTCGCGGCTTTCTAAAGGAACACCTGGATGTCTTCGGCCTGCGCTCGGCCAACAACACGCCAAACGGCTTGATCACGGGTTATTACGAGCCGGTCTACCCCGGCAGCCTGACCAAGACCGCCACCGCCCACGTGCCGGTATACGGCGTGCCGGATGATCTGATCATCGTCAACCTCGAGAGCATCTACCCGGAACTCAAGGGCAAGCGCCTGCGCGGTCGCCTGGAAGGCCGCGTGCTCAAACCGTATGACGATGCCAGCACTCTCAACAGCCAAGGTTCCACCGCCAAGCCGATCGCCTGGCTGACCGACCCGATGGACCTGCAATTCCTGCAGATCCAGGGCTCGGGGCGTATTCAACTGGCCGGCGGGCGCCAACTGCGTGTGGGTTACGGCGACCAGAACGGCTACCCGTACCGCCCTATCGGCCGCTGGCTGGTGGAACAAGGCGAGCTGAAAAAAGAAGACGTGACCATGGGCGCCATCAGCGCCTGGGCCAAGGCCCACCCGCAGCGCATTCCAGAACTGCTGGCGAGCAACCCCAGCTACGTATTCTTCAGCGCCCGCCCCGACAGCAACGAAGGCCCGCGTGGTTCGCTGAACGTGCCATTGACCGCCGGCTACAGTGTGGCGGTGGATCGCAAGGTGATTCCGCTGGGCAGCCTGTTGTGGTTGTCGACCACCAAACCAGACGGCACGCCACTGGCACGCCCGGTCGCAGCCCAGGATACCGGCGGCGCAATCACCGGCGAAGTGCGCGCAGATTTGTTCTGGGGCACAGGCAATGCCGCAGGCGAGTTGGCGGGGAATATGAAACAGCAAGGGCAGATCTGGATGCTGTGGCCCAAAGGTGCGGCATTGCCCCAGGTGCCGGATGCGCCTGCCGGCACCTGACGACCGTTGGTTTTTTTGTAGGAGCGAGCTTGCTCGCGAAAAACTCACAGGCGCCGCGCTTACTCAGCAAGCACGCGTTATCGTTGACGTTCTTCGCGAGCAAGCTCGCTCCTACAGTCGGGTTTGCCGCCCCCTCTTACATCGAGACGAAGAAGAAACTCGCAATCAACGCCATACCCACGGCCCATACCAGCGAACGCAAGATCGCCCAGTCCGCCAGGTAGCAGATGATGTACAGCAGGCGGCTGGTGATAAACAGCACTGCCAGCACGTTGATCGTCACCAGGTCGGCGTTGCCGGCCAGGTGCGCAACGATCACTGCGGCGGCAAACGCAGGGGTCACTTCGAAACTGTTGAGTTGCGCGCTATGCGCACGCTTGGCGACGCCTTCCAGGCTATCGAGGAAGGCACGCGGGTCGTGGTTATCCCGTGGCCCGAACTTGCCTGTACTGAACTTGGCCACACCGGTGCAAATGTACGGCAGAAAAATTGCGATCAACACACACCATAAAGCGACTGTCATCACCGATTCCTTTTAGTTTTATCCGACGGTTAGAGTTTCATCACCAACATGCCAATCAACACCAACCCACAGGCTATGAGCCGTGGACGGCCAAAAGGTTCTTTCAAGTAACGCATGCCGAACAGCACCACCAGGATCACACTGACTTCCCGCAGCGCAGCAGCTTCGGCAATCGAGCCCAACTGCATGGCCCAAAGTACCAAAGCGTAGCTCAACAATACGCACAGCCCCACGCTCAAGCCCAACAGCCACTGGGTGCGCCAGAACAGGTTGAAGGCTGCCCGCTTGCGCACCAGGGCCAGCAACGGAAACGGCCACGCGCTGACCAGCGTCAGCCACACCAGGTAATCCAGCGGGTGCGCCCAGCGCCGCAGCGCCTGCCCATCCAGAAAGGTGTAGCAGCCGATGCACAGGCCGATCAACAACACCACCGGCAGCATCGACCAGGGCAACCGGTCACCGCCGCCGCCCTGCCACAACAGGCACACCATGCCGAACGGGATCAGCAGGATCCCCAGAATCTGCTGGGTGCTCAGCACTTCGCCAGCAAACACCAGGGTCAGCACCAGCACCACCAGCGGCGACAAACCGCGCATCAACGGATACACCAGGCCCAGGTCCCCCACCCGATAGGCCTGGATCAATAAATAGCGATAGAGCAATTCAAACAGCGCCGAGGCCGCGATCCACGGCCAGATGTCCAACGGCGGCAAGGACACGAACCCCACCGCCACTACCACGAACAGCAGCGCCACGCTGTCCATGCAGGCGATAACCAAAAGGCGCTCGCCACTGAACTTGATCAAGGTGTTCCACGTCGCATGCAACAGCGCCGCTACCAGCACCAGGGCTGTCGCTACCACCCGAACCTCCTTAATTGATACGTCATGTAACAGCACCTGTTTATACTAAACCCCGACTCAACGCACCTCGTGCGCCTATATTCCCCCCCTTCCAAGGACCCCGGATGCTTGAACTTGTCGCCGCCTTCATCTGCCTCACCACCCTGCTCACTTATGTGAACTTCCGCTTTATCGGCCTGCCGCCCACCATCGGCGTGATGGTCACCGCACTGCTGTTCTCGCTGATCCTGCAAGGCCTGAGCGTGCTCGGCTACCCGGGCCTGGAAGAACGTATCCAGCAGTTGATCGGCCAGATCGACTTCGGCGATTTGCTGATGAACTGGATGCTGTCGTTCCTGCTGTTCGCCGGCGCCTTGCACGTCAACTTGAACGACTTGCGCAGCTACCGCTGGCCCATCGGCCTGCTGGCAACCTTTGGCGTGTTGATCGCCACCGTGGTGATCGGCAGCCTGGCGTACTACATCTTCGCCCTGTTTGGCTGGCACGTGAGCTTCCTTTACTGCCTGCTGTTCGGCGCGCTGATTTCCCCCACCGACCCCATTGCGGTGCTCGGCGTGCTACGGACCGCCAATGCTTCCAAACCGCTGAAAACCACCATCGTCGGCGAGTCGCTGTTCAATGACGGCACCGCCGTGGTGGTGTTTACCGTGCTGCTGGGCATCGCGCAGTTGGGTGAAACGCCCACCGTGGGCGCCACGGCCATGCTGTTTGCCCACGAAGCCATTGGCGGTGTGCTGTTTGGCGGGCTGATCGGCTATCTCGTGTACCTGATGATCAAGAGCATCGAGCAGCATCAGATCGCAGTCATGCTGACCCTCGCCCTGGTGATCGGCGGCTCGGCCATGGCTTCGGAACTGCATGTATCCGCGCCGATTGCGATGGTGGTCGCGGGGCTGATCATCGGCAATCTGGGGCGCAAGCTGGCGATGAACGACATGACGCGTCGCTACCTGGACGGTTTCTGGGTTTTCCCAAAGGCGCCAAAAAGGCCTGCATCTTTGTCACATTGAAGGCGGCTACGCAGCGCCACTGAAAGCTGAGATGCGCCTCTGTTCCTGCCGAGCTATCTATTCTGGTCGCTCCCCTTTATCAGAATCCACATCATCAAGACATCAAGGTGTGGGCATACCACCCGCGTCTAGGATTCAACACGCCCACCAGTGAGCCTTCCATCGGACAATTGATCCTGGATGGGGCAAACGGCAGCCAACCGCTTTCTCTATGTGTATATTCATACAGTAATTCGCATGCTACGCCCTGTGGGGGGACGCTAGGCATAACGCTGAAAAGGTGCTTACATCAATGCTTAATGTCATGTCGCCACCAGCAAGGATGAGGATTTAACTTGGCCACTCTTACGGATAAAGAAATCGAAGCCCTGAAAATCGAGAATTTCATTTTTCACGTGGTGCATCATCGAGCCGATGATCCGATCCTGTTTGACGACACCCCCTTAAGCACCTTCGAGCCGTTCTTCATTGACCGCATCAAAGAAACCCTCAAGGGCAATAAATTTTCTTTCGCTGAAATATCTCAAGTAAAGGCTAAATTGAATAGTTGGGAGAAGGGCGAGTCGAATTTTGTCGATATCTCCAAGAGTTTGGCTCGACAGTTCCATCGCCTTGGCGACAAACGTATGAAGTCAGGCGTATTGATCGTAATTGGTTTAGTTACAGGTGCTAAAAAGTTTTATTCGTTAATTAAGTATGACTCTGAAAAAGTCGTTACATTTGAAACTAAGGGCGCCCAGGCAATACTTCAGGCAGTTACCAACAACTTTACTGAATCACCAAAAGCGCTCCAGAAATCAGCTCTTATTGATTTGGATTCCAAAGACTCAGAAGTAGTGATCATTGATAAAATGAGCCGCTCAGGAATCAGTGATTTCTTCAAAGAATTCCTGGGAGTAGAGCGCCTCCGAAATTCAAAGGAAATGACGGTAGATTTGGTTAAGGCAATCAAAAAAACTGTAAGGACACACCTGGGTGATCTGCCGCCGGCTATCACATCGAAGGTCGCTGAGAAAGTCGTTGAGATTGCGAAAAAGCGTAAAGACTTTGAAGTCGACGAATTCTTCACAGATTTTTTCGGCATCAATGGCCAAGATGAAATCCGGGCGACCTTCGACAAAGAATTGGAAAGCCTAAATTTGACTGGTGAGGTGTTCTCCTACGATGAGGAAGAGCTACCTACCAATGAGGCAAAGAAATACGTAACAAGTGAAGGCATAACCATAAATATGCCTGCGCGGGCAAAGGGAAGCTTAACTATTGAAAATGGAAAGGATGAAACTGTTATTACTATTCGTACAAGTCGCTTGCGTGAATCATGAAACAGATAGCGCTGGAACTTCGCAACTTCTTTGAGCGACTTACGGCGTCGGGTGGTTCTGCGCAGGTTGAAACTACGCATATTTTTCGAATTGATGAAGTGAGCGTTACATCTTCCGGGTTTGTTCGAGAATTGAAAGATCTTGCCCAGCGTGTTTGTTCGATGGGCATCGGAAAGATAGAGCTTTTTGGAGAAGTTTCCGACAGCATCGAGATCAAGGATTTCGATTTGGAGGATGTGGAAAATGACAGACTAACAGTCATCTTGGAGAAGCCAGCGGATGATGGTTGGTGTTATTTCCTAACTTTAAAAGGTTTCGAAAACTGGTTGAGAACAAACCAATTTTCAGCACAGAACTCACAGAAAAAAATGTGCGTGTGGGTTGCAAGTGAAACCTTTGAATTTTCCACTCATCAGTTTCTAGTGAAAGAAATGGGTGGAGATAAAAATTTACCGACCGCCACTCAACATCCTGAAAAACCTTGGAAAATGGTACGGGATCTTACCCACTCCCTTACCCCTCCGTCGCTTGAGCCATGGCTGCTGACTGCTGAGCCAATTGCTGAAAGCGAATCTTTTACAGCCTGGAAACGCGTGGCTGTGGAAAAGCTTTCCTTTTGCTTGCCTGCCGAGATTCGCAAGGAAGATGATGAGACTCATGTAATATTTCGAGGCGGGCGCTCAC
>NZ_WKCD01000599.1:0-551 GCF_021606625.1 Pseudomonas sp. PA-4-8C | reverse complement strand
CACTGCCACAGCTCAAACGACACGCCGTCCCACTCCCAGCGCTCGCCGCTGGTACAGGGCTGGGTGGCGAGAAAGGATGGCAAGCCCTCGGTTTCGCCGCCCACCACGCGTTTGACGGGCAGCCCCCGAGCCACCGCCGCCGCACCACCGGCGTGATCGGCGTCGGCATGGCTGAGCAGCATCATGTCCAACTGCCCTACCCCGAGCTTTTTCAATGAGGGCAACACGACGCGCGCGCCGAGGTCGACAGGCCCCGAGCGCGGCCCGGCATCGTAGAGCAAGGTGTGGTGGCGGGTACGCAGGATCAGTGCCTGCCCCTGCCCGACATCCAGTTGCAGCACCTCTACCTGTCCGGGGGGCACCCACTCCCGGGGCGGAAAAACGGCCATCAACAGCATGGGCCAGCCCAACACCCGGAACGGCACCCCTTTGGGCAGCAGTAACACCACTGCGCCCATCAGGCTGACCAGCCAATACCCCAGCGGCACCTCGGGCGGCACCCACGCCGGCAACTGCGCAGCCAGCAGCGCAAGGCCCTTGAACAATCCGTC
>NZ_WKCD01000598.1:0-554 GCF_021606625.1 Pseudomonas sp. PA-4-8C | reverse complement strand
CATGTCCGCTTCTCCGCTGCTTCTGCGATCAACGCCATACGCTCAAAGCGCTCGGCGGCCTGGCTGGCGAGATTGGCCATGTCCGCCTCATCCACCACCGGCATGCACACGAAACGGATTCCGTGCTTGACCATGGTGTTCGCCATCTCAATGGATTGGCGTAGCTGTGCTGGGTTTGCTCGCTTCATGACGAATGCTCTGCGCCGCGCTGTGCATCGCGCTTGATGTTCATTTTTGCCAGCAGGAGCTCGCGGGCTGACTTGCCGTCGGCCGGGATGCCTTGCTGAATGATTTTTGCCTGGACCTGCTGGTCGGCGAGCTCGTTGGCGAGTTCAAAGGGCGTCTTCTGGCTGTCGTGGCCGATCCCGGTGAGGATCTTCCCGTTCAGCGGCTGGCCTTCCTGGGCGCGGCGGATCACCACGGCGTAGTTGTGGTCGAAGCGCTGGCGAAGGCCCTTGTCTTCCTGCTTGGCTGAGCGCAGGTCGAATATTCCAGTCTCGTTGGCCGCGACGCGCACGCCTTCGTGGCTGTAGACGCCCATCAATGCCTCCACC
>NZ_WKCD01000597.1:0-556 GCF_021606625.1 Pseudomonas sp. PA-4-8C | reverse complement strand
CATATTGATGATCGTCAATCAGCGCGGTGGTGGCGTCGAAGGCGAACAGGTTGTCCACGGTCGCGGCCATTTCAAACGCGCCTTTATAGCCATGGCGCTTCACGCCTTCGATCCACTTGGGGTTAGCCGCACGGGAACGGATCACCCGGTTGAGCTCTTCCTTCAAGGTGCGGATTTTCGGCACGTCCGGCTGGCTGTGGTCACCATGGTAGCTGGCGGCCTTTTCGCCGCTCAGGGTTTCCACGGCGGCCAGCATGCCGCCCTGGAATTGGTAGTAGTCGTTGGAGTCGAGCAAGTCGTGCTCGCGATTGTCCTGGTTCTGCAACACCGCCTGCACCTGGCTCAACCGCTGGGCAAATTGCTCGCGGGCCGCAGTGCCTTCGTCAGCGCCACCGTAGGCATAACCACCCCAGTTCAGGTAGACCTCGGCCAAGTCCTCGCGGCTCTGCCACAAGCGCCCGTCAATCGCGCCCTGCACGCCCGCGCCATAGGCACCCGGTTTGGCGCCGAAAATGCTGTCTCTTTATACACATCTCCGAGCCCACGAGACTGTCGC
>NZ_WKCD01000596.1:0-562 GCF_021606625.1 Pseudomonas sp. PA-4-8C | reverse complement strand
GTACGTGATGGGGATGGGGCCGGGGAGGGAGACAGCATGCGCCAGGGCGGTGATCAGCGCTATTTTGAGTCAGACGACTACAAGGCCTACAAAGAGATTGAAGAGCAGATCGGCCTGTGTACGCCAGAGCAGGCCTGGGCCATGTACTACGTTTCGACGGGCATGGTGCGGGAAAACATTACCCTGGCGGTGATGGAGCACATTGGCCGGGGCAATCGAGCTTTGCTGCTTGAGTTTCCAGACCTGGTGCGAGTTGCCGGGCGTGACGCTGAGCCGGGTGCGCTCGCCTCCAACTGGCCTTTGCTGCGCAGGCGTCGTCGATAACTCTGCTGGGTGTACCTCTCGAGGGGCGATACGCAACATCGATACGAAGCTGAACCCGTGACGGACTGACAGCCGACGCCTATCTCCCTGACACCCCGCGATCAAACTGTGGGAGCTGGCTTGCCTGCGATGACGGCCTGACAGCCGACGCCTATCTCCCTGACACCCCGCGATCAAACTGTGGGAGCTGGCTTGCCTGCGATGACGGCCTGCCAGCCGACGCCTATCTCCCTGACAC
>NZ_WKCD01000595.1:0-571 GCF_021606625.1 Pseudomonas sp. PA-4-8C | reverse complement strand
ACCGTGAACTCAACCGTGCGCGCCTGGCGGGTGATGCGCTGCCGGGCGCGTTGTTTGACTGTGAACAAGAACTGCCCGGCTTACTGGCCACCCTGCGCATGATCCACGGCGAACACCTTGACCTCAGCTACCAGGTGGCGCCGGGCCTGCAACTGCCCTGGGACCGGGAAGACCTGCTGGAACTGCTGGGCAACCTGTTGGACAACGCCTGTAAATGGGCGGACGCCGAGGTACGCCTGAGCGTCAGTGAGACGCCCCAGGGCTACCGGCTGGCAGTGGAAGACGATGGCCCCGGCATTCCCGAGGCCCAGCGCGACCAAGTGTTCAGCCGTGGCGCACGCCTGGATGAGCAAAGGGTTGGCCATGGCCTTGGGCTGGGAATCGTGCGCGACATCGTTGAGGTGTGGGGCGGGGTGTTGCAGCTGCAGGAGAGTGAGCTGGGTGGGCTCAAGGTGTTGATCGAGTTGCCACGCCGCTGACACTGACACACCACCGCTCAAGATGTGGGAGCTGGCTTGCCTGCGATAGCATCGACTCGGTTTGCCTGAAGTACCGAGGTGTCTGCATCGCG
>NZ_WKCD01000594.1:0-581 GCF_021606625.1 Pseudomonas sp. PA-4-8C | reverse complement strand
CTCCAGACCCGCACCATGAAAACGCAGACAAACTAAACATATACCTTATCGAACTCAGCATAACTTGTTATGCAGCTCTCATGACTTAAGATACTTTTTCAGCACCTGCCATCAGAATCTAAACCATTAACTAAACAACCCACCTCACTATCTTTCGGACTGAGTAGTTAAGGTTCCTCCGTGCCCAAAAAACCTCATCTATACTTTGACTTATGAATATTTTTCTAAGCTCTGCCTTGGCGAAGGCCGCATCGCCAAACGGAAAACAACAATCTATTATCCAGGTTCTGCTTCCTTCGTCCCATTCGGATTCATGAAGCAAAAATTCCGAGTCCTCTAAAAGCCGATTCTCCGCGTCGGCAGCAAGATGCGCCCAAGTCACATAACCGATAGGGGTATCGAAGGTATCGAAGAAAAAAACAATTTGCTTGTGCTGAATGGCTGGCACCAACCATGCCCTTACATCAACTAGTCGAAATGAGCAATAGTCTCGACTTTGCATTGCGACCCATGACGCGAAACCTAATGACTTCGCATGGTCGTCATGGCTACTTTTTCGACATTGCGTGAATACTCTATAC
>NZ_WKCD01000593.1:0-594 GCF_021606625.1 Pseudomonas sp. PA-4-8C | reverse complement strand
AGCCTGGCCAGGCCCTGCTTGATGTGACCGGCATTCTCGCCGATGGTGAAGAGAGCGCCGCGCACGTTATCACCGGCCTCGGCATCGCCCTGGCGCTCCACAAAGAGGACAAGTTCCATGATGGCTGCCTCCAAGGCGAGCTGGTTCTCGTAGATGCGTTCGAGCATATCGGGGAGGGAGTAGGGCGCGGGCATTGAATGGCTCCGAGAACTGGAGCCGAAAGAATAGCAGGGAGCCTGGAAACAAGAAGCCCGGCGTTGGGCCGGGCTTATATCAGAGTATAACGGTGCCCGGTGGTGCTAGAGCCATTTCCAGCCCGGCGCATTCTAGCTCCTCACCGTCTGCAAGGACCTTGAGTGACAATTTGCCAGTATGCTGAAGCTGGAAAGGGGTGAGTATTGCGTTGAGCTGGACTGTAAAGAATTTGGCTGGGCTTTCAGCGTCGGGGCTCTGAGCAATGATGCCTTCGATTTGTTCCTTCTGAAGCTCCATTTTGAAGACTTCGTCAGCGCCAAACGTGCCCGTAACAGAAATTTCTTCAAACATGCTCGATTTGTCAGTCGCAATCGAAAGCGCGAGACACAGTTTTGGAAG
>NZ_WKCD01000592.1:0-603 GCF_021606625.1 Pseudomonas sp. PA-4-8C | reverse complement strand
CAATCAGGGCTTCGGTTGATCTTCGTGGGGATGACAATTTCTACACTGGCAGATACCAACTGAATGTTGATAATATTCCAATGTCTGGTGATAAAGAGGTGACACTCACAAACATCAAGAGAGCTGATGGAAATGCTGGGTTTGCAGCAATTCAGATCATAGGTTATACGACGAATCATGTTGATGTGAAGATGACGGCGCATGGCTCTTGGACAAGCGCGCAGGTACTGTCAGATTACGAGAACATGGTCGGGCAGTACGATCCAGATTTGATATTCTACCAGATCGGCGCCAATGATATGGGGCTAGCAGTATCACCATCTGTATTTGGAGCTAACGTAGAAAGCTTCATCGTCAACTCTAGAACAGCTAAGCCAAATTGCGATATCGTCCTTGTGAGTACTACCCCAACTGATGTGTATCCGAACAGATGGGGCGGCTCTAGAGCTTATATTGATCAGTTATACAGGCTTTCTGTTAAATATCAGTTGTATTTCGTTGACTTGTACGATGTGTTTGGGACGGTTAATCCTTCGGTATGGAGGTATGATAACGTTCATACTAATATCCAAGGAGGCAACTATGTATACAATCACATAATGG
>NZ_WKCD01000591.1:0-607 GCF_021606625.1 Pseudomonas sp. PA-4-8C | reverse complement strand
ATTGAATTCACTCGGCCGCCTCAAGGGGCAGGCACACGCGAAACAAGGCGCCCTCGCCTATCTGGCTCTCGACCTCAATGGTGCCGCCATGGGCCGCCACGATCTGCTCGGAAATAAACAAACCCAGGCCCAGGCCGGCTGCGGAATGATTGGCCGAAACCCGCTCGAACTGCTGGAAAATGCGCTTCTGGTTCTCCTCGCTGATACCAATGCCATGGTCGCGCACCTCTACTCGCGCTTCGCCATGTTCGGTATACACCCGCACCTGCACCGGGCTCTTGGCGCCATAACGCAGTGCGTTGGTCAGCAGGTTGGTGATCACCTGCTCGATGCGAAACTCGTCCCAATTACCCTCCACCGGGCTTTCGGCCTGCAATTGCATGGAGGATTCGGCGGCTGCCACTTGCGGCGCGAAGTTATCCACCAGGTTGCGTACCAGTTGCGCCAAGTCAACGGGTGCCGGACGAATCGACAGCTTGCCGGTACGAATGCGCGACACATCGAGCATGTCCTCGATCAGGCGGATCAGGCTCTGGATCTGGCGCTCATCGCGGTCAACCATGGCGTGCATCTTGTCCAGGGTAAACGCGGCCGCGTTGTCCCGGGC
>NZ_WKCD01000590.1:0-608 GCF_021606625.1 Pseudomonas sp. PA-4-8C | reverse complement strand
CTTCGAAACGTTCGGCGCGTGGCATCAGGTGAAGGTCGATTCATGCGCCGCATAGCCCGCCCCCCGCAACGCAAACGTCAAACCTGGCTCGCACTCCCGGCCAGCGGAATAGAAGAGGTAGGCCATGGCTGCCGAACAGAAGAAACGCACGGCCAAGCTTGCCGAGAAGCGGCAGGAGCTGGGCGAGCAGGAATTGCGGCACACGGTCCCGTACGGCACCCGGCAGATGCTCGACGAGCTGATGCTCTGGCATGAGATTGAAGAGGTAAGCGAAGCGGTCCAGTTGCTGGTGCTGAATGGCCAGGCCGAGGATCTGCCGCCGGCACCGCCGAAGGTCAAAGGGCCACCCGACATAATCCGCCACTACTTCCGCCAAGGAATGCGCAACCGGTTGGCGGCGCTCACCGCCGAGCTGGGCGAGACGAAGGGCCGGACTGCCATCTGGCGACTGATCGCGCATGCTCACTCGCTGGGCACTGTTAAGTCCGCCGATTACTTCGTAATTCCGCGCCACGATTTTTGTGTATCCCAAATCGTGGCGCGCAAATTACAGCAAGCAGGTTTCGCCGATTCGCTTCAAATGAACGCCGAAGAAGACAACTCATGAT
>NZ_WKCD01000059.1:0-24427 GCF_021606625.1 Pseudomonas sp. PA-4-8C | reverse complement strand
ACCGGAGGTAGCCCAAGAAAGCGCGTTACCTTGACGGTCGGTGATGGTCACGATGGTGTTGTTAAAAGATGCATGGATGTGGGCGATGCCATCAACCACTGTCTTTTTAACTTTTTTACGAGGACGAGCAGCAGGTTTTGCCATGATAATTTTCCTGTCGATTCGCTGGGGCGATTACTTGCGGATCGGCTTACGCGGACCTTTACGGGTACGCGCGTTAGTCTTGGTACGCTGACCGCGTACTGGAAGACCACGACGATGACGCAGACCGCGATAGCAACCGAGGTCCATCAAACGCTTGATTTTCATGTTGATTTCGCGACGCAGGTCACCTTCAGTGGTGAACTTCGCCACTTCGCCACGCAGCTGTTCAATCTGCTCGTCGCTCAGATCCTTGATCTTAGCGGCTGGGTTTACCCCAGCGACTGCGCAAATTTTCTGCGCAGTAGTGCGACCAACACCATAGATGTAGGTCAGCGAGATAACAGTGTGCTTGTTATCTGGAATGTTAACGCCTGCAATACGGGCCATTCAGTGGGACTCCAATTGACAGCTACCTACGCCCCGGAAGCCAAGAAATAGGGCGCGAGATAATATCGCTGTAATAACAAATAATCAACCCGGCAGCGCACTAGCTGCCGGGCTTCAAGCGGATCACACTCAGCCTTGGCGCTGTTTGTGACGCGGTTCCGCGCTGCAAATTACTCGAACAACACCTTCGCGGCGAATAATCTTGCAGTTACGGCACAGCTTTTTCACCGATGCACGAACTTTCATCACCAACTCCTCGAACCTTATGGGGTACTCAGCGCAACATGCCGCTGCCGTAGCCCTTCAGGTTGGCTTTCTTCATCAGGGATTCGTACTGGTGCGAAACGAGGTGCGATTGTACTTGGGACATGAAGTCCATCACAACCACGACCACGATCAGCAACGAGGTCCCGCCAAGGTAGAACGGAACGTTTGCTGCAACCACCAGGAACTGGGGCAACAGGCACACGGCCGTCATATATAGAGCACCGAACAGGGTCAAACGAGTCAGAACGCCATCAATGTAGCGTGCCGACTGCTCACCTGGACGGATGCCCGGAATAAAGGCACCGGACTTCTTCAGGTTTTCCGCTACGTCTTTCGGATTGAACATCAACGCCGTATAGAAGAAGCAGAAGAAAATAATCCCTGCACTAAACAGCAGAATATTCAACGGCTGACCAGGAGCGATCGACTGAGAGAGGTCCTGCAGCCAGCCCATATTTTCAGACTGACCAAACCAGGTACCCAACGAAGCCGGAAACAGCAAGATGCTGCTCGCGAAAATTGCCGGAATAACACCGGCCATATTCACTTTCAGCGGCAAGTGGCTGGTCTGCGCAGCAAAGACCTTACGGCCCTGCTGACGCTTGGCGTAGTGAACAGCAATACGACGCTGGCCACGCTCAATGAACACCACAAAACCGATAATCGCTACTGCCAGCAAACCGATGGCAACCAAGGCGAAGATATTGATATCACCCTGACGCGCAGACTCGAAAGACTGCCCGATTGCTCTCGGAAGACCGGCGACGATACCTGCGAAAATCAACATCGAGATACCGTTGCCAACACCACGCTCCGTAATCTGCTCACCCAGCCACATCATGAACATCGCACCAGCCACAAACGTGGATACTGCGACGAAATGGAAGCCAAAGTCACCAGTGAACGCAACGCCCTGCCCGGCCAGGCCAACGGACATGCCGATAGCTTGAACCAGGGCGAGGACGACAGTGCCGTAGCGGGTGTACTGGCTAATCTTGCGACGGCCAGCTTCACCTTCCTTCTTCAACTGCTCCAGCTGCGGGCTGACGGCTGTCATCAGTTGCATGATGATCGATGCCGAAATGTACGGCATGATCCCCAGTGCAAAGATGCTCATCCGCTCCAGCGCGCCGCCGGAAAACATGTTGAACAAGCTAAGAATGGTCCCCTCATTCTGTCGAAACAGGTCTGCGAGTCGGTCCGGGTTGATACCTGGAACCGGGATGTGTGCGCCTATTCGGTAGACGATAATCGCCAGGAACAGAAAACGCAGACGAGCCCAAAGTTCAGACATACCGCCTTTGCCGAGCGCTGAGAGAGCACCTTGCTTAGCCATTTATTCCTCGAACTTGCCGCCAGCTGCTTCGATAGCCGAACGCGCACCTTTGGTGGCGCCGATTCCCTTGCCGATAGTGACAGCGCGAGTCACTTCACCGGACAGCATGATTTTCACACGCTGTACGTTGACGTTGATCACGTTGGCATCTTTCAGGGTCTGCACAGTAACGATGTCGCCTTCCACTTTAGCCAGCTCGGACAGACGCACTTCTGCGCGGTCCATGGCTTTCAGGGATACGAAACCGAACTTAGGCAGGCGACGATGCAGCGGCTGTTGACCGCCTTCAAAGCCTGGAGCAATGGTGCCACCGGAGCGGGAGGTTTGACCCTTGTGGCCACGGCCACCGGTCTTACCCAAACCACTACCGATACCACGGCCCGGACGATGCTTTTCGCGACGGGAACCCGGCGCTGGACTCAGATCATTGAGTTTCATCGATTAACCCTCTACACGCAGCATGTAGTAAGCCTTGTTGATCATCCCGCGATTCTCGGGAGTATCCTGGACTTCTACAGTGTGACCGATGCGACGCAGACCCAAACCTTTAACGCACAATTTGTGGTTAGGGATGCGGCCGGTCATGCTTTTGATCAGCGTTACTTTAACGGTAGCCATGATCAGAAGATCTCCTTGACAGTCAGACCACGCTTGGCAGCGATGGACTCAGGAGATTGCATAGCCTTCAGACCCTTGAAAGTGGCGTGAACCACGTTTACTGGGTTAGTCGAGCCGTAGCACTTGGCCAGAACGTTCTGAACGCCAGCAACTTCGAGGACAGCACGCATAGCGCCGCCAGCGATGATACCGGTACCTTCAGAAGCAGGCTGCATGTACACCTTCGAAGCGCCGTGAGCGGACTTCATTGCATACTGCAGAGTGGTGCCGTTCAGATCAACTTGGATCATGTTGCGACGAGCAGCTTCCATTGCCTTCTGGATCGCAGCAGGCACTTCACGTGACTTGCCACGGCCGAAGCCAACACGCCCTTTACCATCACCTACCACGGTCAACGCGGTGAAAGTGAAGATACGGCCGCCTTTAACGGTTTTGGCTACGCGGTTAACTTGAACCAGCTTCTCAATGTAGCCTTCGTCGCGCTTTTGGTCGTTATTTGACATAACTTAGAACTCCAGCCCAGCTTCACGAGCAGCATCAGCCAGCGCTTTCACGCGACCGTGGTACTTGAAGCCAGAGCGGTCGAAAGCCACTTGCGAGACGCCAGCGGCCTTAGCACGCGTAGCGACCAGCTGGCCAACCTTTGTGGCCGCGTCGATGTTGCCAGTGGCACCATCACGCAGTTCTTTATCCAAAGTCGAGGCGCTTGCCAGGACTTTGTTGCCGTCGGCCGAGATGACCTGGGCGTAGATGTGCTGCGACGAGCGGAACACGCAGAGACGCACGACTTCGAGTTCGTGCATTTTCAGGCGTGCTTTGCGAGCGCGACGCAGTCGAGTAACTTTTTTGTCGGTCATTTGCTATGCCCTACTTCTTCTTGGCTTCTTTACGACGGACGACTTCGTCCGCGTAGCGCACACCTTTGCCTTTGTACGGCTCTGGTGGACGGAAGTCGCGGATCTCAGCGGCCACTTGACCTACCAGCTGCTTATCGATGCCCTTGATCAGGATATCGGTCTGGCTAGGAGTCTCAGCAGTGATGCCCGCTGGCAGTTCGTAATCCACTGGGTGCGAGAAGCCAAGGGCAAGGTTCAAAACCGTGCCTTTTGCTTGCGCTTTGTAACCAACACCGACCAGCTGGAGCTTACGCTCGAAGCCTTGGCTTACGCCTTGGACCATGTTGTTTACCAACGCACGCGTGGTACCGGCCATTGCGCGAGTTTGTTGATCGCCATTGCGAGCAGCGAAACGCAGCTCACCAGCTTCCTCAACGATCTCAACGGACGAATGGATGTTCAGTTCAAGAGTACCCTTGGCACCCTTCACCGAAAGCTGTTGGCCTGCGAATTTGACTTCGACACCGGCTGGCAGCTTAACGGGGTTCTTAGCGACGCGAGACATGCTTATCCCCCCTTAGAACACAGTGCAAAGAACTTCGCCGCCGACACCGGCAGCGCGCGCAGCACGATCCGTCATCACACCTTTGTTGGTGGAGACGATAGACACGCCCAGACCGCCACGAACTTTCGGCAGATCTTCAGCGGACTTGTACTGACGCAGGCCTGGACGGCTAACGCGCTTCACTTCCTCGATGACCGAACGGCCTTCGAAGTACTTCAGCTCGATGGACAGCAGTGGTTTGATTTCGCTGCTGATCTGATAACCCGCAATGTAGCCTTCGTCTTTCAGGACTTTGGCAACAGCTACCTTCAACTTGGAAGATGGCATGCTTACGACGGACTTTTCAGCCATCTGGGCATTACGGATACGAGTTAGCATGTCCGCTAACGGGTCCTGCATACTCATGGGCTAGACGCTCCTAATACAAAAAAATTAGCCTTGCGGCTACATATGTCGCCGAGAATCTCCGAGCACAAAAAACACGGGCTCAGGCGAGCCGCGTATTTTAGACATACTCCAGAAATGAAACAAGCCCCAAAAGGGGCTTGATCCAGATTCAAGGTCACCGGCGGTCAGTATCTTGCGATTCCGACCACCTGGACGTTGAAAGTACTTACCAGCTGGCTTTAACCAGACCTGGTACGTCACCACGCATTGCCGCTTCACGCAGTTTGTTACGGCCGAGGCCGAACTTGCGGTAAACGCCGTGTGGACGACCGGTCAGGCGGCAGCGGTTACGCATGCGCGAAGCGCTTGCGTCACGTGGCTGCTTCTGCAGAGCAACTGTAGCTTCCCAACGTGCTTCTGGACTTGCGTTCAGATCAACGATGATTGCTTTCAGTGCTGCACGCTTCTTGGCGTACTTGGCAACCGTGAGCTGACGCTTCAGCTCGCGGTTTTTCATGCTCATCTTGGCCATGGTCCTACTCCAATCAGTTGCGGAACGGGAATTTGAAAGCACGCAGCAGGGCGCGACCTTCATCATCGTTCTTGGCAGTGGTGGTCAGGGTGATGTCCAGACCGCGGAGAGCATCGATCTTGTCGTAGTCGATTTCCGGGAAGATGATCTGCTCTTTCACGCCCATGCTGTAGTTACCACGACCATCGAAGGACTTGGCATTCAGGCCGCGGAAGTCGCGAACCCGAGGCAGGGAGATCGACAGCAGACGATCCAGGAATTCGTACATACGCTCACGGCGCAGAGTCACTTTGACGCCGATCGGCCAACCTTCACGGACTTTAAAGCCAGCGATGGATTTCCGAGCGTAAGTCACAACGACTTTTTGACCGGTGATCTTTTCCAGGTCGGCAACAGCGTGCTCGATGACTTTTTTGTCGCCGATCGCTTCGCCCAGACCCATGTTCAGGGTGATTTTGGTAACGCGCGGAACTTCCATCACGTTCCCGAGCTTAAGTTCTTCCTTAAGCTTAGGGGCGATTTCCTTCCGGTAAATCTCTTGTAGTCGTGCCATGGTCTAATCTACCTAGCAGTGTTCAAGCATCAACCGCTTTTTGGGTCGACTTGAAGACACGAATTTTCTTACCGTCTTCTACTTTGAAACCAACGCGGTCAGCCTTGTTGGTTTCGCCGTTGAAGATGGCGACGTTAGAAGCATCCAGCGGAGCTTCTTTCTCGACGATACCGCCCTGCACGCCCGACATCGGGTTAGGCTTGGTATGACGCTTGACCAGGTTCAGACCACCGATAACCAGACGGTTATTAGCGAGAACCTTAAGCACCTTACCGCGCTTACCTTTGTCTTTGCCGGCGATCACGATGATCTCGTCGTCACGACGAATCTTTTGCATGTCGGATCTCCTTACAGCACTTCTGGGGCGAGCGAGACGATCTTCATGAACTTCTCAGTACGAAGTTCACGGGTCACTGGCCCAAAGATACGGGTGCCGATCGGCTCTTGCTTGTTGTTCAGAAGAACAGCAGCGTTGCCATCAAAGCGGATAATGGAGCCATCAGCACGACGTACGCCGTGACGAGTGCGGACTACAACAGCAGTCATCACTTGGCCTTTTTTCACCTTACCGCGAGGAATTGCTTCCTTCACGGTAACTTTGATGATGTCACCGATACCAGCGTAACGACGATGGGAGCCACCCAGCACCTTGATGCACATAACACGGCGAGCGCCGCTGTTATCGGCCACATCGAGCATGGATTGAGTCTGAATCATATAATTTCTCCGACCCCTAGTCCTTAGACTTCCACAGCGCGTTCGAGAACATCAACCAGTGCCCAAGACTTGGTCTTGGCCATCGGACGAGTTTCACGAATAGTGACTTTGTCGCCGATGTGGCACTGATTGGTTTCGTCGTGCGCGTGCAGCTTAGTCGAACGCTTAACGTATTTACCGTAGATCGGGTGCTTAACGCGACGCTCGATCAAAACGGTGATGGTTTTGTCCATCTTGTCGCTGACAACACGGCCAGTCAGCGTACGGACAGTCTTTTCGGCTTCAGCCATGATCACTTACCTGCCTGCTGGTTGAGCACAGTCTTCACGCGAGCGATGTCACGCTTAACTTGCGAGAGCAGATGAGACTGCCCCAACTGGCCAGTTGCTTTCTGCATACGCAGATTGAACTGGTCGCGCAGCAGGCCGAGCAGTTGCTCGTTCAGCTGCTGTGCGGATTTTTCACGAAGTTCATTCGCTTTCATCACATCACCGTCCGTTTAACAAAGGAGGTGGCGAGCGGCAGCTTTGCAGCAGCCAGGGCGAAAGCCTCACGCGCCAGCTCTTCAGAAACACCCTCGATTTCATACAGGACTTTGCCTGGCTGAATCTGGGCTACCCAGTATTCCACGTTACCCTTACCTTTACCCATCCGAACCTCGAGAGGTTTTTTGGAGATCGGCTTGTCCGGGAATACACGGATCCAGATCTTGCCGCCACGTTTTACGTGACGGGTCAGAGCACGACGCGCTGACTCGATCTGACGAGCGGTGAGACGACCACGAGCTACAGACTTCAGCGCGAACTCGCCGAAGCTGACTTTGCTACCGCGCTGAGCCAGACCACGGTTGTGGCCTGTCATCTGCTTGCGGAACTTCGTACGCTTAGGTTGCAACATTTGGCGTACCCCTTACTTAGCAGCTTTTTTACGAGGCGCTGGTGCTTGTGGTTTCAGTTCTTCTTGGCGACCACCAATTACTTCGCCTTTGAAGATCCAAACCTTTACACCGATCACACCGTAAGTGGTGTGAGCTTCGTAGTTGGCATAGTCGATGTCGGCACGCAGGGTGTGCAGTGGCACACGACCTTCGCGATACCATTCAGTACGTGCGATTTCAGCACCGCCGAGACGACCGCTCACTTGGATTTTGATGCCTTTGGCACCAATGCGCATGGCGTTCTGTACGGCGCGCTTCATAGCGCGACGGAACATTACGCGACGCTCCAGCTGCTGAGCTACGCTCTGCGCAACCAGCATACCGTCGAGCTCCGGCTTGCGGATCTCTTCGATATTGATGTGCACAGGCACACCCATTTGCTTGGTCAGGTCCTGACGCAGTTTCTCAACATCTTCACCTTTCTTCCCGATAACGATACCTGGACGAGCGGTGTGGATGGTGATACGTGCAGTTTGGGCCGGACGATGGATATCGATACGGCTTACGGACGCGCTTTTTAGTTTGTCTTGGAGATACTCACGCACCTTCAGATCAGCGAACAAATAGTCCGCATAAGTCCGACCGTCTGCGTACCAGACGGAGGTGTGCTCCTTGACGATTCCCAGGCGAATGCCAATGGGATGTACTTTCTGACCCATCTCTTCGACTCCGTTACTTGTCAGCAACCTTGACAGTGATATGGCAAGACCGCTTGACGATGCGATCAGCACGGCCTTTGGCACGTGGCATGATGCGCTTCAGCGAACGCCCTTCGTTGACGAAAACGGTGCTGACCTTCAGGTCATCAACGTCTGCGCCTTCGTTATGCTCGGCGTTGGCTACGGCCGACTCCAGCACTTTCTTCATGATCTCGGCGGCTTTCTTACTGCTGAAAGCCAACAGGTTGAGCGCTTCGCCCACCTTCTTCCCGCGGATCTGGTCGGCGACCAAGCGGGCTTTCTGGGCGGAGATTCGAGCGCCCGACAACTTAGCGGCTACTTCCATTTCCTAACCCCGTAACGCTTGGCTTTCTTGTCTGCCACGTGCCCACGATAAGTGCGGGTACCGGCAAACTCGCCCAGTTTGTGGCCGACCATGTCTTCGTTAACGAGAACTGGGACGTGTTGACGACCGTTGTGTACTGCGATGGTCAAACCGACCATTTGTGGCAGGATCATCGAACGACGCGACCAGGTTTTAACTGGTTTGCGATCGTTCTTTTCCGCCGCCACTTCGATCTTCTTCAGTAGGTGAAGATCAATAAAAGGACCTTTTTTCAGAGAACGTGGCACTGTCGTATCCCTCTATTTACTTGCGACGACGGACGATCATTTTGTCGGTACGCTTATTACCACGAGTCTTCGCGCCCTTAGTCGGGAAGCCCCATGGCGATACCGGATGACGACCACCAGAGGTACGACCTTCACCACCACCGTGTGGGTGGTCAACCGGGTTCATGGCAACACCACGAACGGTTGGGCGAACGCCACGCCAGCGTTTGGCACCAGCTTTACCCAACGAACGCAGGCTGTGCTCGGAGTTCGAGACTTCGCCCAGGGTCGCACGGCATTCAGCCAGTACTTTACGCATCTCACCAGAACGCAGACGCAGGGTCACGTAGACACCTTCACGAGCGATCAGCTGAGCCGAAGCACCAGCGGAACGAGCGATCTGTGCGCCTTTACCTGGCTTCAATTCGATGCCGTGTACGGTGCTACCAACTGGAATGTTACGCAGTTGCAGAGCGTTGCCCGGCTTGATCGGTGCCAGAGCACCTGCGATCAGCTGGTCGCCAGCACTCACGCCTTTAGGGGCGATGATGTAGCGACGCTCGCCATCTGCGTACAGCAGCAGAGCGATGTGAGCAGTACGGTTTGGATCGTATTCGATACGCTCGACAGTGGCAGCGATGCCATCTTTGTCGTTGCGACGGAAGTCGACCAGACGATAATGCTGCTTATGGCCACCACCGATGTGACGAGTGGTAATGCGACCATTGTTGTTACGACCACCAGACTTCGATTTTTTCTCGAGCAGCGGTGCGTGAGGAGCGCCTTTATGCAGCTCCTGGTTGACCACCTTGACCACAAAACGGCGGCCAGGGGAAGTCGGTTTGCATTTAACGATTGCCATGATGCACCCCTTCCTTACTCAGCACTGCTGCTGAAATCGAGATCTTGGCCTGGCTGAAGGGAGATAACTGCCTTCTTCCAGTCATTACGCTTGCCCAGACCGCGAGCAGTGCGCTTGCTCTTACCCAGAACATTCAGGGTAGTAACACGCTCTACTTTCACGCTGAACAGGCTTTCGACGGCCTTCTTGATTTCCAGCTTGGTTGCGTCAGTTGCAACCTTGAAAACGAACTGGCCTTTCTTGTCAGCCAGAACCGTAGCCTTTTCGGAAACGTGCGGGCCAAGCAGAACTTTAAATACGCGTTCCTGGTTCATCCCAGCAGCTCCTCGAATTTCTTCACGGCCGACACGGTGATCAACACCTTGTCGTATGCGATCAGACTAACTGGATCGGAACCTTGCACGTCACGTACATCAACGTGTGGCAGGTTGCGAGCAGCCAGGTACAGGTTCTGATCAACAGCTTCGGACACGATCAAAACGTCGGTCAGGCTCATGTTGTTCAGTTTGCCCAGCAGATCTTTGGTTTTTGGACTTTCAACAGCGAAGTCCTGAACCACGACCAGACGATCAGTACGCACGAGTTCAGCAAGGATGGAGCGCAGTGCTGCGCGGTACATCTTCTTGTTGAGCTTCTGAGAGTGATCCTGTGGACGAGCTGCGAAAGTGGTACCGCCGCCACGCCAGATTGGGCTACGGATAGTACCGGCACGAGCACGGCCAGTGCCTTTCTGACGCCAAGGGCGCTTACCGCCACCACGTACGTCGGAACGGGTCTTTTGCTGCTTGCTACCTTGACGGCCGCCGGCCATGTAGGCCACGACTGCTTGGTGAACGAGCGTCTCGTTGAATTCGCCGCCAAATGTCAGTTCGGAAACTTCGATCGCTTGAGCGTCATTTACATTTAATTGCATGTCAGCTTCCCCTTAACCGCGAGCCTTGGCCGCTGGACGTACAACCAGGTTGCCGCCAGTAGCGCCAGGAACAGCACCCTTGACCAACAACAGATTGCGTTCAGCGTCGACGCGCACTACTTCGAGGGACTGCACGGTCACGCGCTCAGCGCCCATATGACCGGACATTTTTTTGCCCTTGAATACACGACCAGGAGTCTGGCACTGGCCAATAGAGCCCGGGACGCGGTGGGAAACGGAGTTACCGTGAGTGTTGTCTTGACCACGGAAATTCCAACGCTTGATCGTACCCTGGAAGCCTTTACCTTTGGACTGACCGGTCACATCGACCAGTTGACCAGCGGCGAAGATTTCAGCGTTGATCAGATCGCCAGCCTGGTAGTCGCCGTCTTCAAGACGGAACTCCATGACAGTACGACCAGCTGCAACGTTTGCTTTAGCGAAGTGACCTGCTTGAGCAGCAGTCACGCGCGAAGCACGACGCTCGCCGACAGTGACTTGCACTGCACGATAGCCATCGGTCTCTTCAGTTTTGAACTGGGTGACGCGATTCGGTTCGATCTCAATGACCGTGACCGGAATGGAGACACCTTCTTCGGTGAAAATACGGGTCATACCGCATTTACGACCGACTACACCAATAGTCATGTTGTAAACCTCATGAGTGTACGGGGCTTTCACCCGCTATGGCCGCCCATTTCAGAGCGTTACACGACTAAGACCCAAGTCTTAGCCGAGGCTGATCTGTACTTCCACACCGGCCGCCAGATCGAGCTTCATAAGTGCATCAACGGTTTTATCCGTTGGCTGGACGATGTCCAGTACGCGCTTATGAGTACGGATCTCGTACTGGTCACGCGCGTCTTTGTTGACGTGCGGGGAGACCAGAACGGTGAACCGCTCTTTACGGGTAGGCAGTGGAATTGGACCACGCACTTGAGCACCAGTACGTTTCGCGGTTTCCACGATTTCCTGGGTGGATTGGTCGATCAGGCGATGGTCAAAAGCCTTCAACCTGATACGGATTTGCTGATTTTGCATTGGATTTCAGACTCCGGCTGCTATTCCCACCGGGCGCAATACGCCCGTTAAAAGGAGGCGCAATTCTATAGACGCCCTAGATAGGTGTCAACCCAATAAAAAAGCCCCCGCTAAGCGGGGGCTTTCTCAAAACATCAAAGCTCACTCAAAAGAGAGATTACTCGATGATTTTAGCTACAACGCCAGCACCAACGGTACGGCCGCCTTCACGGATTGCGAAACGCAGACCGTCTTCCATAGCGATGGTTTTGATCAGGGTGACAACCATTTTGATGTTGTCGCCTGGCATTACCATTTCTACGCCTTCCGGCAGTTCGCAGTTACCAGTCACGTCAGTAGTACGGAAGTAGAACTGTGGACGGTAGCCTTTGAAGAACGGAGTGTGACGACCGCCTTCTTCTTTGCTCAGCACGTACACTTCAGCTTCGAACTTGGTGTGCGGCTTAACCGAACCTGGCTTGACCAGAACCTGGCCACGCTCAACGTCGTCACGCTTGGTACCACGAAGCAGAACGCCGCAGTTCTCGCCAGCACGACCTTCGTCGAGCAGCTTACGGAACATTTCAACACCGGTGCAGGTGGTGACGGTAGTGTCACGCAGACCAACGATTTCCAGTGGATCTTGAACCTTGACGATACCGCGCTCGATACGACCAGTTACAACAGTACCGCGACCAGAGATCGAGAATACGTCTTCGATTGGCATCAGGAACGGCTTGTCGATAACACGGACTGGATCTGGGATGTAGCTGTCCAGAGTCTCAACCAGTTTACGAACGGACGTGGTGCCCATTTCGTTGTCGTCTTTGCCTTCCAGAGCCATACGAGCAGAACCGATGATGATCGGAGTGTCGTCGCCTGGGAAGTCGTAAGTGCTCAGCAGATCGCGCACTTCCATCTCAACCAGTTCCAGCAGCTCAGCGTCGTCTACCAGGTCAGCCTTGTTCAGGTAAACCACGATGTACGGAACGCCTACCTGACGGGACAGCAGGATGTGCTCACGGGTTTGTGGCATCGGACCATCAGCGGCCGAGCAAACCAGGATTGCGCCGTCCATCTGGGCAGCACCGGTGATCATGTTCTTCACATAGTCAGCGTGACCTGGGCAGTCAACGTGAGCGTAGTGACGGATCAGCGAGTTGTATTCAACGTGCGCGGTGTTGATGGTGATACCACGAGCTTTCTCTTCTGGCGCGCTGTCGATTTTATCGAAATCAACGATTGCGGAACCGAATACTTCGGAGCAAACGCGAGTCAGAGCAGCAGTCAGAGTGGTTTTACCGTGGTCAACGTGACCGATGGTGCCAACGTTGACGTGCGGTAGGGAACGATCAAATTTTTCTTTAGCCACGACAATTAACTCCTTGCCTAAAGGACTGAATCAGCCTTGTTTTTTGGATACAGTTTCAGCGATGTGCGCCGGAGCTGTGTTGTATTTTTTGAATTCCATAGAGTAGCTTGCGCGACCCTGAGACATGGAACGAACGTCGGTCGCATAACCGAACATCTCGCCCAACGGAACCTCGGCGCGAATCACTTTGCCGGAAACCGTGTCTTCCATACCCAAGATCATGCCGCGACGACGGTTAAGGTCGCCCATGACATCACCCATATAGTCTTCAGGTGTAACAACTTCTACCGCCATGATTGGCTCAAGCAACTCACCACCGCCCTTCTGGGCCAGTTGCTTGGTTGCCATGGAAGCAGCCACCTTAAACGCCATCTCGTTGGAGTCGACGTCGTGGTAAGAACCGTCAAAAACGGTTGCTTTCAGGCCGATCAGCGGATAGCCGGCAACAACACCGTTCTTCATCTGCTCTTCGATACCCTTCTGGATAGCAGGGATGTATTCCTTAGGAACAACACCGCCTACTACTTCGTTCACGAATTGCAGACCTTCCTGACCTTCGTCAGCAGGAGCAAAACGGATCCAGCAGTGACCGAACTGACCACGACCGCCGGACTGACGAACGAACTTGCCTTCGATTTCACAGTTCTTCGTGATGCGCTCACGATAGGAAACCTGAGGCTTACCGATGTTGGCTTCGACGTTGAACTCACGGCGCATCCGGTCAACCAGGATGTCCAGGTGCAGCTCGCCCATGCCGGAGATGATCGTTTGACCAGTCTCTTCATCAGTCTTGACGCGGAAAGATGGATCTTCCTGAGCAAGCTTGCCCAGAGCGATACCCATTTTTTCCTGGTCATCCTTGGTCTTAGGCTCTACGGCAACCGAAATAACCGGCTCCGGGAAGTCCATGCGAACCAGGATGATTGGCTTGGCAGCGTCGCACAAAGTCTCACCAGTGGTGACGTCCTTCATGCCGATCAGGGCCGCGATGTCACCAGCGCGTACTTCCTTGATCTCTTCACGGGCGTTTGCGTGCATTTGCACCATACGACCCACGCGCTCTTTCTTGCCTTTAACCGAGTTGATCACGCCGTCGCCGGAGGCCAACACGCCCGAGTAAACGCGGACGAAGGTCAAAGTACCCACGAATGGGTCGGTAGCGATCTTGAACGCCAGAGCCGAGAACGGCTCGTTGTCATCGGCGTGACGCTCCATTTCTTCTTCCTCGTTATCAGGGTTGGAACCCTTGATAGCAGGAATGTCGGTTGGAGCAGGCAGGTAGTCGATAACGGCGTCGAGAACCAGGGGAACACCCTTGTTCTTGAACGAGGAACCGCAAACAGCCAAGACGATCTCACCAGCGATAGTACGCTGACGCAGAGCGGCCTTGATTTCCACGTTGGTGAGTTCTTCACCTTCGAGGTACTTGTTCATCAGCTCTTCGCTGGCTTCGGCGGCAGCCTCAACCATGTTGTTGCGCCACTCGTCAGCCAGTTCCTGAAGCTCTTCAGGGATAGGCTTACGAACAGGAACCATACCTTTGTCGGAATCATTCCAGTAAACAGCTTCCATGTTGATCAGATCGATCTGACCCTGGAAGTTGTCTTCGGAACCGATAGCCAACTGGATAGGCACCGGAGTGTGACCCAGACGCTGCTTGATCTGACCGATCACGCGCAGGAAGTTGGCACCAGCACGGTCCATCTTGTTTACATAAACAAGACGTGGAACGCCGTACTTGTTGGCTTGACGCCATACGGTTTCCGACTGAGGCTCAACGCCCGAGGTACCGCAGAACACAACGACAGCGCCATCGAGTACGCGCAGGGAACGTTCAACTTCAATGGTGAAGTCTACGTGGCCCGGGGTATCGATTACGTTGAAGCGATGCTCGTCTTTGTACTGCTTCTCGGAACCTTTCCAGAAGGCGGTAATAGCAGCAGAAGTAATGGTAATACCACGCTCCTGCTCCTGAACCATCCAGTCTGTGGTCGCGGCGCCGTCATGCACCTCGCCCATTTTGTGACTTTTGCCGGTGTAAAACAGTACGCGCTCGGTGGTGGTGGTTTTACCAGCATCCACGTGAGCGACGATACCGATGTTACGGTAGCGGCTAATCGGAGTAGTACGAGCCATAAAGCCCTCGCAAAATTAGTGAAGCTAAAATTAGAAGCGGTAGTGCGAGAAAGCTTTGTTGGCTTCAGCCATACGGTGCACGTCTTCACGCTTCTTAACAGCAGCACCTTTACCTTCAGCAGCGTCCAACAGTTCGCCGGCCAAACGCAGAGCCATAGACTTCTCGCCACGCTTACGGGCGAAGTCTACCAACCAGCGCATTGCCAGAGCGTTACGACGGGACGGGCGAACTTCAACCGGAACCTGGTAAGTAGCACCGCCTACACGGCGCGACTTCACTTCGACCAGCGGAGCGATGGCGTCGAGAGCTTTCTCGAAGATTTCCAGGGGGTCGCTGTTCTTGCGTTCTTTAACCTTTTCCAGCGCGCCATAAACGATACGCTCGGCAACGGCTTTCTTGCCGCTTTCCATCACGTGGTTCATGAACTTGGCCAGGATTTGGCTTCCGTATTTTGGATCGTCAAGCACTTCGCGCTTGGCTGCTACGCGTCTTCTTGGCATGGATAAGCCCTCAAACGGTCTTCAGGTTCGCTCGGAATCGGTGCCCTTTCGGGACGCCTCCGACCTTACTCTTATCGACTCAGAAAATAAGATGATTCAGGTTTACAAAAAGCCGCTACTACTTAGGCTTCTTGGTACCGTACTTCGAACGACCCTGGTTACGACCTTTAACGCCGGAAGTATCCAAAGAACCGCGTACGGTGTGATAACGAACACCTGGCAAGTCTTTTACACGACCGCCGCGGATCAGTACCACGCTGTGCTCTTGCAGGTTGTGGCCTTCACCGCCGATGTACGAGGAAACCTCGAAACCGTTGGTCAGACGCACACGGCATACTTTACGCAGTGCCGAGTTAGGTTTTTTCGGCGTGGTGGTATACACACGGGTGCATACGCCACGACGTTGCGGGCAGTTCTGCAGCGCAGGTACGTCGGATTTCTCGACGATACGCTTACGCGGCTGACGTACCAGCTGGTTGATAGTTGCCATCTACTAGCTCCACTGTTGTCTTGCGACGCTATTGTCTTGCAAGAAAAGCAAAATGGCAGGAACGAATTCCCGCCAAATTTAGGGGTACAAGAGTCTAAAGAGGATCTTGTCCCCAGTCAAGGCAAGGCCCCGACCTCCCCTCGCGTCGAACCGGGGCAAAAATGCCTCGATCCGACGAATGGGAGTGTCAGGGCCCAGACTCATCTATCGCAGAACTCAGTTACCGCTTGAGTTCAGCGCTTCGGTCAGTGCAGCTTCCACTTCACTGGCGCTTACGCGCAGCGGCTTGTCAGCATCACGGCGACGCTTACGCTCGCTGTGGTAAGCCAAACCGGTACCTGCCGGGATCAGACGACCCACGACTACGTTTTCTTTCAGGCCGCGCAGGTAATCGCGCTTGCCGGTTACCGCTGCTTCGGTCAGTACGCGAGTGGTCTCCTGGAAGGAGGCCGCCGAGATGAACGACTCAGTGGACAACGACGCCTTGGTGATACCCAGCAGCACGCGAGTGAACTTGGAGACAAATTTCTCTTCATTCGCCAGGCGCTCGTTTTCTACCAGTACGTGAGTCAGTTCCATCTGGTCGCCCTTGATGAAACTGGAATCGCCGGATTCAGCGATTTCAACTTTACGCAGCATCTGACGCAGGATGGTCTCGATGTGCTTGTCGTTGATCTTCACGCCTTGCAGACGGTAAACGTCCTGGATCTCGTTAACGATGTACTTGGCCAGCGCACTTACACCCAGCAGACGCAGGATGTCGTGTGGATCGCTAGGGCCGTCGGAGATAACTTCGCCGCGGTTTACCTGTTCGCCTTCGAACACGTTCAGGTGACGCCACTTCGGAATCAGCTCTTCGTACGGATCGCTACCGTCGTTCGGAGTAATGACCAGACGGCGCTTGCCCTTGGTCTCTTTACCGAACGCGATGGTACCGCTGACTTCAGCCAGAATCGACGCTTCTTTCGGACGACGAGCTTCAAACAAGTCGGCAACACGCGGCAGACCACCGGTGATGTCACGGGTCTTCGAAGTTTCTTGCGGGATACGCGCGATAACATCACCGATCGCGATCTTCGCACCATCCGCTACACCGACCAGGGCGTTGGCTGGCAGGAAGTACTGAGCGATTACGTCAGTGCCTGGCAGCAACAGATCCTTGCCGTTGTCATCGACCATCTTCACGGCAGGACGGATGTCCTTACCGGCAGCTGGACGATCTTTGGCGTCGAGTACTTCAATGTTGGTCATACCGGTCAATTCGTCAGTCTGACGCTTGATCGTGATGCCTTCTTCCATGCCCACGTAGGTCACGGTACCTTTCATTTCGGTAACGATCGGGTGAGTGTGCGGATCCCACTTGGCCACGATTGCGCCAGCGTCGACCTTGTCACCTTCTTTAACCGAAATCACAGCACCGTACGGCAGCTTGTAACGCTCGCGCTCACGACCGTAGTCATCAGCGATGGCCAGCTCACCGGAACGGGACACAGCAACCAGGTGGCCATCCACTCGCTCAACGTGCTTGAGGTTGTGCAGGCGGACGGTACCGCCATTCTTAACCTGAACACTGTCGGCTGCGGAGGTCCGGCTTGCCGCACCACCGATGTGGAACGTACGCATGGTCAGCTGGGTACCCGGCTCACCGATGGACTGGGCAGCGATAACGCCGACCGCTTCACCGATGTTCACCTGGTGACCACGAGCCAAGTCACGGCCGTAGCACTTGGCGCAGATGCCGTAGCGGGTTTCGCAGCTGATCGGCGAGCGAACGATCACTTCGTCGATGCTGTTGAGTTCGATGAACTCGACCCACTTCTCGTCAACCAGGGTGCCGGCAGGAACGATAACTTCCTCGGTACCTGGCTTGAACACGTCACGGGCAATCACACGACCCAATACGCGCTCACCCAGTGGCTCTACAACGTCACCGCCTTCAATGTGCGGAGTCATCAGCAGGCCGTGCTCGGTGCCGCAATCGATCTCGGTTACAACCAGATCTTGTGCAACGTCTACCAGACGACGAGTCAGGTAACCGGAGTTAGCGGTTTTCAACGCGGTATCCGCAAGACCCTTACGAGCACCGTGAGTGGAGATGAAGTACTGGAGTACGCTCAAACCTTCACGGAAGTTCGCAGTAATCGGCGTTTCGATGATGGAGCCGTCCGGCTTGGCCATCAGGCCACGCATACCGGCGAGCTGACGGATCTGCGCAGCAGAACCCCGTGCGCCCGAGTCGGCCATCATGTACATCGAGTTGAAGGATTCCTGGTCAACTTCGTCGCCGTGACGGTCGATGACTTTCTCTTTCGAGAGGTTTGCCATCATCGCCTTGGAAACTTCGTCGTTCGCCTTGGACCAAAGGTCGATCACCTTGTTGTACTTCTCGCCCTGGGTTACCAGGCCGGAGGCGTACTGGCTCTCGATCTCTTTCACTTCGTCAGTGGCAGCACTGATGATGCGAGCTTTTTCATCCGGGATAACGAAGTCGTTAACGCCGATGGAAACGCCGGAGATAGTCGAGTAAGCGAAACCTGTGTACATCAACTGGTCAGCGAAGATAACGGTCTCTTTCAAACCAACCACGCGGTAGCACTGGTTGATCAGCTTGGAGATCGCCTTTTTCTTCATCGGCAGGTTGACGACGTCGTAAGACAGACCTTTTGGCACAACCTGGTACAACAGCGCACGGCCGACAGTGGTGTCGACGATACGGGTGTTGCTCACGCTGCCGCCGTCACGGTCGTTGACGGTTTCGTGGATCCGCACCTTGACCTTGGCGTGCAGTGCGGCTTCGCCGGCACGGAACACACGGTCAACTTCTTGCAGGTCAGCGAACACACGACCTTCGCCCTTGGCGTTGATCGCTTCACGGGTCATGTAGTACAGACCCAATACAACGTCCTGCGACGGAACGATGATTGGCTCACCGTTGGCTGGCGACAGGATGTTGTTGGTCGACATCATCAACGCACGCGCTTCCAACTGGGCTTCCAGTGTCAGCGGTACGTGCACGGCCATTTGGTCGCCGTCGAAGTCGGCGTTGTACGCAGCACAGACCAGAGGGTGCAGCTGGATAGCCTTACCTTCGATCAGTACAGGTTCAAACGCCTGGATACCCAGACGGTGAAGGGTCGGTGCACGGTTGAGGAGAACCGGGTGTTCGCGAATCACTTCAGCGAGAACGTCCCAAACCTCTGGCAGTTCGCGCTCGACCATTTTCTTGGCCGCTTTGATGGTGGTCGCGAGACCGCGCATTTCCAGCTTACCGAAGATGAACGGCTTGAACAGCTCGAGTGCCATCTTCTTAGGCAGACCGCACTGGTGCAGACGCAGGGTCGGGCCTACGGTAATTACCGAACGACCGGAGTAGTCAACACGCTTACCGAGCAAGTTCTGACGGAAACGACCTTGCTTACCCTTGATCATGTCAGCCAGGGATTTCAGAGGACGCTTGTTGGAACCGGTGATAGCGCGGCCACGACGACCGTTGTCGAGCAGGGCATCGACCGCTTCTTGCAACATACGCTTTTCGTTGCGCACGATGATGTCCGGAGCGGACAGATCAAGCAGGCGCTTCAAGCGGTTGTTACGGTTGATCACGCGGCGGTACAGGTCGTTGAGGTCGGACGTCGCGAAACGACCACCGTCCAACGGTACCAGCGGACGCAGGTCTGGCGGCAGAACCGGCAGAACGGTCAGCACCATCCACTCTGGCAAGTTGCCGGAACCCTGGAAGGCTTCCATCAACTTCAGACGCTTGGACAGCTTCTTGATCTTGGTTTCGGAGTTGGTTTGCGGAATCTCTTCGCGCAGACGACCAATCTCGTGCTCCAGGTCGATAGCGTGCAGCAGTTCGCGGACAGCTTCGGCACCCATGCGGGCATCGAAATCGTCGCCGAACTCTTCCAGCGCTTCGAAGTACTGCTCGTCGTTCAGCAGCTGACCTTTTTCAAGGGTGGTCATGCCTGGGTCGATAACGACATAGCTCTCGAAGTAGAGAACACGTTCGATATCACGCAGGGTCATGTCCATCAGCAAGCCGATACGGGACGGCAGCGATTTCAGGAACCAGATGTGGGCAACCGGCGAAGCCAGTTCGATGTGCGCCATGCGCTCACGACGAACCTTGGCCAGTGCGACTTCAACGCCACACTTCTCGCAGATCACACCACGGTGCTTCAAGCGCTTGTACTTACCGCACAGGCACTCGTAATCCTTTACCGGGCCAAAGATCTTGGCGCAGAACAGGCCGTCACGCTCAGGTTTGAACGTACGGTAGTTGATGGTTTCCGGCTTTTTAACTTCACCGAACGACCACGAACGGATCATCTCAGGCGATGCCAATCCAATACGGATGGCGTCGAACTCTTCGACTTGACCCTGGTTTTTCAGCAAATTCAGTAGGTCTTTCAAGGCCTTTCCTCCTGGCGGAGCAGAGAGCGGGCTAAGCAGCCCCGCTCTCGATTCGCGTCACGTGTTATTCGGTTTCCAGATCGATATCGATGCCGAGGGAACGAATTTCTTTGATCAACACGTTGAAGGACTCGGGCATGCCCGGCTCCATACGGTGATCGCCGTCCACGATGTTTTTGTACATCTTGGTACGACCGTTCACATCGTCCGACTTCACTGTGAGCATTTCTTGCAGAGTGTATGCAGCACCGTATGCTTCCAGTGCCCAGACCTCCATCTCCCCGAAACGCTGACCACCGAACTGAGCCTTACCACCCAGCGGCTGCTGGGTAACCAGGCTGTACGAACCGGTAGAACGAGCATGCATCTTGTCGTCTACCAAGTGGTTCAGCTTCAGCATGTACATGTAGCCAACAGTAACCGGGCGCTCGAACTTGTTGCCGGTACGGCCGTCGAACAGCTGCATCTGGCCGCTTTCTGGCAGGTCTGCCAGTTTCAGCATGGCCTTGATTTCGCTTTCCTTGGCACCGTCGAACACCGGGGTAGCCATTGGAACGCCGCCGCGCAGGTTCTTCGCCAGATCCAGGATTTCCTGGTCGGAGAAGGTGTCCAGCTCTTCGTTGCGACCGCCGATCTCGTTGTAGATCTCGTGCAGGAACTTACGCAGGTCTGCGACCTTGCGCTGCTCTTCGATCATACGGTTGATCTTCTCGCCCAGACCTTTGGCCGCGAGGCCCAGGTGGGTTTCAAGGATCTGGCCAACGTTCATACGCGAAGGTACGCCCAACGGGTTGAGGACGACGTCGACCGGGGTGCCATTGGCATCGTGCGGCATGTCTTCAACCGGCATGATCACGGAGACCACACCCTTGTTACCGTGACGACCGGCCATCTTGTCGCCCGGCTGGATGCGGCGACGGATTGCCAGGTAAACCTTGACGATTTTCAGCACACCTGGAGCCAGGTCATCGCCCTGCTGCAGTTTGCGCTTCTTGTCTTCGAACTTGTCGTCCAGCAGACGGCGGCGATCAACGATATAGGCCTGGGCCTTCTCGAGCTGCTCGTTCAGAGCATCTTCAGCCATGCGCAGTTTGAACCACTGGCCGTGCTCAAGACCGTCGAGGATTTCGTCGGTGATGTCCTGACCTTTCTTCAGGCCTGCGCCGCCTTCAGCCTTGTGGCCTACCAAAGCGGAACGCAGACGTTCGAAGGTCGCGCCTTCAACGATACGGAACTCTTCGTTCAGATCCTTGCGGATCTCGTCGAGCTGGGTCTTCTCGATGGACAGTGCACGAGCATCACGCTCAACGCCGTCACGGGTGAAGACCTGTACGTCGATGACAGTACCCTTGGTACCGGTAGGTACACGCAGGGAGGTGTCTTTAACGTCGCTGGCTTTTTCACCGAAGATGGCACGCAGCAGCTTCTCTTCCGGCGTCAGTTGGGTCTCGCCTTTCGGAGTGACCTTACCGACCAGGATGTCGCCAGCGCCAACTTCAGCACCTACATAAACGATACCGGCTTCGTCCAGCTTGTTCAGTGCAGCTTCACCCACGTTCGGGATGTCTGCAGTGATTTCCTCAGGCCCAAGCTTGGTATCACGTGCCACAC
Source organism: Pseudomonas sp. PA-4-8C (assembly GCF_021606625.1). Taxonomy (NCBI): domain Bacteria; kingdom Pseudomonadati; phylum Pseudomonadota; class Gammaproteobacteria; order Pseudomonadales; family Pseudomonadaceae; genus Pseudomonas; species Pseudomonas sp. PA-4-8C. The sequence goes on along the minus strand of NZ_WKCD01000059.1, from coordinate 2,556 downwards.
AGGTCAGTTCCTGAATGTGGATCGTGGTGAAGCGGTCTTCTTGAACCACACGCTCGGACAGGCAGATGGAGTCTTCGAAGTTGAAGCCGTTCCATGCCATGAACGCGATGCGCATGTTCTGACCCAGAGCCAGTTCACCCATGTCGGTGGACGGGCCGTCGGCCATGATGTCGCTACGCTGAACGCGATCACCCTTGCTCACCAGCGGACGCTGGTTGATGCAGGTGTTCTGGTTCGAGCGGGTGTATTTGGTCAGGTTGTAGATGTCGACACCGGCTTCGCCAGTTTCTACTTCGTCATCGGCAACACGAACCACGATACGGCTGGCATCAACGGAGTCGATCACACCGCCACGACGAGCCACGACGCAAACGCCGGAGTCACGCGCCACGTTGCGCTCCATGCCGGTACCTACCAGCGGCTTGTCAGCACGCAGGGTCGGTACAGCTTGACGCTGCATGTTGGAACCCATCAACGCACGGTTGGCGTCATCGTGTTCCAGGAACGGGATCAGCGACGCTGCAACAGAAACTACCTGCTTGGGCGATACGTCCATCAAGGTAACGTCTTCCGGCGCCTTGACGGTGAACTCGTTCAAGTGACGAACAGCTACCAGCTCGTCGACCAGGACTTTCTTGTCGTTCATCGTGGCCGAAGCCTGAGCGATCACGTGATCAGCTTCTTCGATGGCGGACAGGAATACGATCTCGTCGGTAACCAGGGCGTCTTTCACCACACGGTACGGGCTTTCGAGGAAGCCGTACTGGTTGGTGCGCGCATAGGCAGCCAGGGAGTTGATCAGACCGATGTTCGGACCTTCCGGCGTTTCGATCGGGCAAACACGACCGTAGTGCGTCGGGTGTACGTCACGAACTTCAAAGCCAGCACGCTCACGGGTCAGACCGCCCGGGCCCAGTGCAGAAACACGGCGCTTGTGGGTGATCTCGGAGAGCGGGTTGTTCTGGTCCATGAACTGCGAAAGCTGGCTGGAACCGAAGAACTCTTTCACCGCCGCAGCCACTGGCTTGGCGTTGATCAAGTCTTGCGGCATCAGGCCTTCGCTTTCAGCCATCGACAGACGCTCTTTGACCGCACGCTCAACACGTACCAGGCCAACGCGGAACTGGTTCTCGGCCATTTCGCCTACGCAGCGAACACGGCGGTTACCCAGGTGGTCGATGTCATCGACGATGCCTTTGCCGTTACGGATGTCGACCAGGGTCTTCAATACCGCGACGATGTCTTCCTTGCACAGCACGCCCGAACCTTCGATCTCGGTACGACCGATACGACGGTTGAACTTCATCCGGCCGACCGCAGACAGGTCATAGCGCTCAGGGCTGAAGAACAGGTTGTTGAACAGGGTTTCGGCAGCGTCTTTGGTTGGTGGCTCACCAGGACGCATCATGCGATAGATCTCGACCAGCGCTTCCAATTGGTTGCTGGTGGAGTCGATCTTCAGTGTGTCGGAGATGAACGGACCGCAGTCGATATCGTTGGTGTACAGGGTCTCGATGCGAACAACCTGGGCCTTGGCGATCTTGGCCAGGATCTCGGTGTTCAGCTCGGTGTTGCACTCAGCCAGGATTTCGCCTGTAGCCGGGTGAACGATAACCTTGGCGGTAGTGCGACCCAGGACGTAGTCCAGTGGCACTTCCAGCTCTTTGATACCGGCTTTTTCGATCTGGTTGATGTGGCGCGCAGTGATACGACGGCCAGCCTCAACGATGACCTTGCCTTTTTCGTCCTGGATGTCCAGGACAGCAATTTCACCACGCAGACGCGAAGCGATCAGTTCCAGCTTGAGGGTTTCATCCTTCAGGCTGAATACGTTGGTGGTATAGAAAGCATCCAGCACTTGCTCAGTGGTGTAACCGAGCGCGCGCAGCAATACCGAGGCCGGCAGCTTGCGACGACGGTCGATACGCACGAACACGCAGTCTTTCGGGTCGAACTCGAAGTCCAACCACGAACCGCGGTACGGAATGATCCGCGCGGAGTACAGGAGTTTGCCGGAGCTGTGCGTCTTGCCGCGGTCGTGGTCGAAGAACACGCCCGGGGAACGGTGCAGCTGGGAAACGATTACACGCTCGGTACCGTTGATTACGAAGGTACCGTTTTCAGTCATCAGTGGGATTTCGCCCATGTAGACTTCTTGCTCTTTGATGTCCTTGATCGCTTTGTTCGACGATTCTTTGTCGAAAATGATCAGACGGACTTTTACCCGCAAAGGTACGGCGTACGTAACGCCACGCAACACGCATTCTTTGACATCAAATGCCGGTTCGCCCAGGCGATAACCGACGTACTCCAGCGCAGCATTGCCGGAGTAGCTGATGATCGGGAAAACGGATTTGAAGGCCGCATGCAGGCCCACGTCGCGGAACTGATCTTTGGTCGCTCCCGCCTGCAAGAATTCACGATACGAATCCAGCTGGATAGCCAGAAGGTACGGGACATCCATGACGTCCGGCAACTTGCTAAAGTCCTTGCGGATACGTTTTTTCTCAGTATATGAGTAAGCCATCAGCGTTCCCCAGCTTGGTCACCTGCTTG
>NZ_WKCD01000589.1:0-625 GCF_021606625.1 Pseudomonas sp. PA-4-8C | reverse complement strand
CGCCGTTGAGCTTGTATTTGATGACGTATGTGGTTGTGGTGGTCACAGCTTTTTTCCTGTCAGGTGTTCGGGTCAGCTCAGCTTGCTGCTGGTACGACGAACGATACGGATCTTGTGGGACAACGCAGGCTTGCGGGTCACGCTGATGGCGCGACGGGTCACCACATCCAGGGTGATGTTCCAGAAGCCGGTGCTCGGTGCGGTGATCTTGGCCGGGAATTTATCAAATGCGCCGCCGTGGTAGGTATGGCGGCCGCCGTTTTTGAAACTGCGAAAGTTCGCATCACTCATCAGGCGAATATTGCAGGTCTGCGAGCATTCGATGACGACAATGTCTCCCTCGTTGAGGTGCTCACGCTGGTGGATGAATTTCATGAGGTGTCTCCAGAAGGGCTTTTTCTGAAAAATCAGAACGATACGTAGGTTAAGATGGAGTTTATCAGCCCCAGCGCGTTTATTATCGGGCCGTCGTCGACGACTTCGACAATTTAAAACAGTTATTTACCGAGTTATCACAGATAAATCCTACGTTGGTGGGAGAAAATTACCATCCCCGCTGTCGTAGGGTCTTTATCGGAGGTTTTTGTATGAAGTGGAGTGTGTTGGTGCTGGCCTTGGCAATAGG
>NZ_WKCD01000588.1:0-660 GCF_021606625.1 Pseudomonas sp. PA-4-8C | reverse complement strand
GAACTACCCGCCGATGGACTTCAAGGACCCGGCCACCAACAAGCTCACTGGTTTTGACTTCGACCTGGGCAACGCCCTGGCCGAGCGCCTGGGCGTGAAGATCAAATGGCAGGAAACCGGCTTCGAACAAATGCTCAGCGGCCTGACCACCAAGCGCGTCGATATCGTGCTGTCGGGCATGAGCGACACCGCCGAGCGCCAGAAGGCCGTGACCTTCGTCGACTACTTCACCAGCGGCCCACAGTTGTACACCCTGGCCAAGCGCGAAGAGATCAAGGAATTGACCGACTTGTGCGGTAAAAAAGTCGGCACCAGCCGCCGCACCACCTGGCCGTCGGAAATTACCGCCTGGAGCAAGGCAAACTGCGAAGCGGCCGGTAAGCCGGCAATCGTGGTGATCGGCACCGAAGGTTCGGCGGATGCCCGGGCGCAGTTGCAGCAGAACCGCCTGGATGCGGCGATGCAGGGCAGCGAGACGATTCCTTATTTGATGGCGCTGGACAAGGGCAAGTACAAGCCGGTGGGGCTGGCGATTTCCAAGCAGTTCACCGGGCTTGGGATTGAGAAGAGCAATACCGAGTTGGTCACGGCGATCAGTGAAGCGTTGCAGGGCATGATTGATGACGGGACCTACGGCAAGATCCTGAAGAAGTGGGATCT
>NZ_WKCD01000587.1:0-703 GCF_021606625.1 Pseudomonas sp. PA-4-8C | reverse complement strand
CAACACTTGGAACAACGGGCTCAGGCTCAGGCTGCGCTCCGGTTGCAATGCCTGCACAAGCTGTTCGAACGGCAGGTCCTGGTGAGCCTGGGCCTCGAGGGAACGCTGACGCACCTGGTGCAGCAATTGCTCGGTGCTCATTTGCCCGTGGATATCGGCCTTGAGCACTTGGGTGTTGACGAAGAAGCCGATCAACCCCTCGGTTTCCAGGCGATTACGGTTGGCAATCGGCACGCCCACGCGCACATCTTCCTGGCCGCTGTAGCGATGCAGCAATGCCTGGTAAGACGCCAGCAGCAGCATCGGCAGCGTGACGCCAGCGTGCTGCGCCAGCGCGCGCAAACTGCCCAACAACTCCGGATGCAACTCGATACCCAAGCGTGCGCCGCGATGGCTTGGCTGTGCCGGGCGCGGGTGGTCGAACGGCAACTCCAGCACTGGTTGCTCGCCGCTCAACTGCTCGCGCCAGTAGGCCAGTTGACGCGCCTGCTCACCCGCCTCCATCCAACCGCGCTGCCACACGGCATAATCGGCGTACTGGATCGGCAGCGCCGGCAATTGCACGTCTTGGCCTTGGCTGTTAGCGGCATACGCCTGCACCAACTCCTCGACCATCAACTGCATCGACCAGCCGTCAGAGACGATGTGATGCTGCACCAGCACCAGCACGTGGTCGTCCTCGGCCAGGCGCAGCAAGGTGACC
>NZ_WKCD01000586.1:0-709 GCF_021606625.1 Pseudomonas sp. PA-4-8C | reverse complement strand
CTTTACGCCAAATCTTGAAGAAATCCCATCCCTGATCCGAAAGGCCAATCGCAACAGCGGCCCCGGTTCAGCGGTCATGATGTTCCAGGCTTCCAGCGCGCTGATCTCAGTCGGCAATGGCACCGACCTGCAATCGTAATAATCGAGTTCAGACGGTGCACCCAACGTGTGACTGACAGAGTTAGTCGCCAAGGTTTTTCCGTCCATGACCAAAACAGGGATTTGCATCATAACGCTTCAAGCGAGATGCTGCGCTAAGCTCGACAGGGTCTGTGTAATCCAAACGGAGTACCCATTATGGAATACGACGAAAAACTGATTGAGGAAGCCGTACTTGCCCTGCTGACCACCTTCAGCTTTGATAACGGCAACTCATGGAAAGGCCACGACTTTCAAATAATGAACCGACTCCACGAGCAAGGTTTTATCAGTAATCCGGTGAACAAAAACAAATCCATTTGGTTGACGCAGGAAGGCTTGGAACGGGGCAGGCAAATTGCCGATCGGTTGTTTGGCGCGGCACCTGAAGCCAAGCACTCATCCAATCCTGATACCTGAAGCGCTCGCGGGGCCAGAAGACCAGCCACGGAGTGTTAAACCGCGCTTCATGCGTTTATCCTCAAGACTCCCCGACCTGCCAACCCGGAGCCGCCATGGACCTCGCCACCCTCGCCCTCTTCCTCCCCGCCTGCTTCGCCCTGAACATGGC
>NZ_WKCD01000585.1:0-738 GCF_021606625.1 Pseudomonas sp. PA-4-8C | reverse complement strand
TTGAAAGGCGTGTCCGGACAATCCCAGCAGAGCGGATGAAGAAGCGCCGCCCACACAGCATCCCGTTGAGTGATCACGCTGTCGCACTGCTGGAGTCACTGAAGGCTCACAGCGGCCATCGCGAATACGTCTTCCCGGCCGATAGAAATCCGCGCACCCATGCCAATAGCCAAACCGCCAACATGGCGTTAAAACGCATGGGGTTCCAGGATCGGTTAGTCAGCCACGGCATGCGCTCGATGGCCAGCACCATCTTGAATGAACATGGGTGGGACCCGGAGCTCATCGAAGTGGCACTGGCGCACGTCGATAAGGATGAGGTGCGGAGCGCCTACAACCGAGCCGACTACATCGAGCGCCGGCGCCCGATGATGGCTTGGTGGAGTGAGTACATCCAGAAAGCCGCGACCGGCAGCATGCTCGCCTCTGCATACGGCCAAGTCAGAGACAAGAACGTGGTGCCGATCCGCTAGCGCTGTACAGGCGCAATAACGGCGGCGACAGCAACTGAGCGCTCAAGATTCGGGGCAAGCAGCCTCGCTTATCCGCTTCTCAGCACGGGTCCTTCCAAACAGGGCTGCAAAGCCGCCCTGTTTGGAAGGACCTTACTTTGAAGAGCTCAAAGCGACCACGTTGTCCAGGATTTACTACGGAATTCCACCGGTGGATAAGCGTTCTTCAAGTCAAAAGTGGCGCTGAATTTCGAACCTTGACCGGGTTTATCCACAGGCGTAAAAC
>NZ_WKCD01000584.1:0-741 GCF_021606625.1 Pseudomonas sp. PA-4-8C | reverse complement strand
CAACAAACAAGTGGGTTGGTTCAGTTCCAGTCAGCTGCATGATTATTTTTTGTTTGAAGAAAGAGGAGAACTGTCTACATCCCACGGCGAGTTTCGGGGGCTCGGAGGTGTGAATAAGATACAGCCCTCCACTGGCTCTCCCGCAAGGAAGTACCTGCTGCCGCCGCTCTTCTTGAAAAAAACGATCCACTCACCCAAGTCGGCGGGGTTCTGGATGACATGGGTGGCTGAAATCTGGCCTTCAGCATGGCGGGCTTTGACGTGTTCTCGTTTCATAACGGGCTTTCCAGAAAAACAAATGCCGCTCAAACCCAGGGTTTGAGCGGCATCTTTGTAGTGAATGCCCGACAGTTTAACGGATGCAGGCCGTCCCTGCAGGGTGATGGCTTTTTTTATCGGGTTTGAGGGATGAGCCTGTGGCTCAACCGGAAATGCACTCTTCCCCTGCCTTCTTCACGTCGCCCGGGCGGATGGGCACATTGGACATGCTTTCATAAAGCTTGATGCTGCTACCGCTGGAGCGGTCTTCAATTTCAAAGATTGCCGAGGGGTCTGCCGAGAATTTCTGCGGCACGATCACCTGAATACCGTCTTTATGGGGCTCGATCTGCGGCGGCCGACGGGTCGCCTCCAATTTGCGCACCACACACGCCGCATATTCCTGCGGTTTCTTCCCTGAGATGACCACCAATGTTGGCGGGGTCTGCTTGATATCTGCAACCGAAGCACACCCACCTATTG
>NZ_WKCD01000583.1:0-753 GCF_021606625.1 Pseudomonas sp. PA-4-8C | reverse complement strand
CCGACAGACTGTCTGGGGGGGGCGGCGCAGATACCTTTGTTTACGACCATGCCAGTGATTCCACCCCGGATAACCCTGATGTCATCCTGGATTTTGCGAGTGGCGCAGATAAGATTGATGTATCCGCAGTCCTTAAAAGAGCGAATGTCAGTGCTCTCAAGTTCGTCGATCGCTTAACTGGCCAACCCGGCCAGGCTGTGATGAGTTATGACGAGGGCCGCAACGAGGGGGGGCTGGCCCTGGATCTGACAGGCAACGGCAAGGCTGATCTATTAATAAAAAGCATTGGCCAGATAAAAGCTGCTGATATCTTGGCGCACGGCGATACAACCGCGCCAAACCCTGAACCCAAAGATCCCAAGCCGCAGCCGCGTCCTCAACCCGAGGAGCCCAAACCCAAGCCTGAATCCAAACCGAAGGAGCCAAAACCGGAGGAGCCAAAACCGCGTCCGGACTCGTGTGAACCAAAGCCGCGTCCGGATCCGTGTGAGCCGAAGCCGCGTCCGGATCCGTGCGAGCCGAAGCCGCGTCCGGATCCGTGCGAGCCGAAGCCGCGTCCGGATTCGTGTGAGCCAAAGCCGCGTCCGGATCCGTGCGAGCCGAAGCCGCGTCCAGATCCACGCGAACCGCAGCCACGTCCGGACCCGCGCGAGCCGCAGCCGCGGCCAGATCCACGCGAACCGCAGCCACGTCCGGACCCGCGCGAGCCGCAGCCGCGTCCGGACCCGCGCGAGCCGCAGCCGCGTCCAGATC
>NZ_WKCD01000582.1:0-757 GCF_021606625.1 Pseudomonas sp. PA-4-8C | reverse complement strand
ATTTCGAGAATCTGGTCCCTGGCACTACCGCGGTGAACACCACCGTTACGGACACACCGGGTACCGATAACACCACCACGGTTACGCTGACTGCGCCAAGTGCCGTTAACGAAGGCGGCCAGATCACGTACACCGCGACCTTGAGCAATAAGGCCGGCACCGACGTCACGCTGAAACTCGACAATGGTTCAAGCATCACCATCAAGGCTGGCGACACTGTTGGCACCGTGACCGTGCCTGCCCCTACCGATGACGTGTTCATCGACAAGAGCAGCCAGACCGTCCAGATCACCGAGACCACCGGCGGCAACTTCGAAAAACTGGAAGTTGCAGGTAATGGCGCAACCACCACGATCAACGACACCATCGACAAGGTCGATGTGGTCCTGACCGCCACTACCACCGTCGGCGAAGGCGGCAACATCGTCTACACCGCCAGCCTTGTGGATAAGAACGGCGCACCGGTGACCAACATCACCAACCCGTTGACCGTGACTTTGGATAACGGCCAGACCATCACCATTGGCGTAAACCAATCGAGCGGTAGCGTTTCGGTTCTTGCTCCTGATGATGTCTATAAAGGCGATCAAACCGTCACCACCGCTATCAAAGGCGTAACCGGCGGCGAGCATTTCGAGAATCTGGTCCCTGGCACTACCGCGGTGAACACCACCGTTACGGACACACCGGGTACCGATAACACCACCACGGTTACGCTGACTGCGCCAAGTGCCGTTAACGAAGGCGGCCAGATCAC
>NZ_WKCD01000581.1:0-757 GCF_021606625.1 Pseudomonas sp. PA-4-8C | reverse complement strand
TACAGCGGTGAACACCACCGTTACCGATACACCGAGCACCGATAACACCACCACCGTTACGCTGACAGCGCCGACCGAGGCGAACGAAGGTGGGCAGATTACGTACACCGCCACGCTTTCCAACAAAGCGGGCACTGACGTAACACTGAAACTCGACAACGGTTCAAGCATCACCATCAAGGCCGGCGACACTGTTGGCACTGTGACCATGCCCGCCCCTACCGATGACGTGTTCATCGATAAGAGCACTCAGACCGTCAAGATCACCGACGCTTCCGGCGGCAACTTCGAAAAACTCGAAGTGGCAGGCTCCGGCGCAACGACCACGATCAACGACACCATCGACAAGGTCGATGTGGTCCTGACCGCGACCACCACCGTTGGCGAAGGCGGCAACATCGTCTACACCGCCAGCCTTGTGGATAAAAACGGTACGCCAGTGACTAACATCACCAACCCGTTGACCGTCACCTTGGATAACGGCCAGACCATCACCATTGGCGTAAACCAATCGAGCGGTAGCGTTTCGGTTCTTGCTCCTGATGATGTTTACAAGGGCGACCAGACCGTCACCACCGCCATCAAAGGTGTCACCGGTGGCGAGCACTTCGAAAATCTGGTCCCTGGCAGTACAGCGGTGAACACCACCGTTACCGATACACCGAGCACCGATAACACCACCACCGTTACGCTGACAGCGCCGACCGAGGCGAACGAAGGTGGGCAGATTACGTACACCGCCACGCTTTCCAACAAA
>NZ_WKCD01000580.1:0-761 GCF_021606625.1 Pseudomonas sp. PA-4-8C | reverse complement strand
TCGTCTTGCCAGGCGGCGCCACACGCGAATTCAGCTACAACCCCTACGGCAAAATCATCGCCGAACGCGACGAACTCGGCCACGTCACCCGCTACGAATACGAAGGTGGCCTGCACCTGATCAGCCGCCGTCTCAACGCCGACGGCACCCAGGTCAAATACCGCTACGACAACGTTCGATTACTGCTGACCGAAATCGAAAACGAAGTCGGCGAAACCTACCAGCTCGACTACCACCCCAATGGCCTGATCCAACAGGAAACCGGCTTCGACGGCCAACGCACCGCCTACGTCTACGACCTCAACGGCAACCTGCTGGAGAAAACCGAATACGGCGACGATGGCAGTCAGCTAATCACCCGTTACGAGCGCGACCACGCCGGACGCCTCGTAAGAAAAACCCTCCCCGATAACAGCATTATCGATTATGCCTACGACCGCCAAGGCAACCTCCAGAGCGTCGAAGACGGTCACTGGGCGCTGGCCTACGAGTACGACCGCCAAAACCGCCTCACCGCCGAACACCAAGGCTGGGGCACCCTGCGCTACCGCTACGACGCCTGCGGCCAGCTTCAACACCTGTGCCTGCCAGACAACAACCGCGTCACTTTCAACCACGACAAAGGCGGCCACCTCGCCACCGTCGAACTCAACGGTGAAGTGCTCACCTCGCATCTGTTCAACAGCGGCCGCGAACATCAGCGCCAGCAAGGCCAACTGCTCAGCCACTACCACTACGACGACCAACACCGCCTACACGCC
>NZ_WKCD01000058.1:0-24440 GCF_021606625.1 Pseudomonas sp. PA-4-8C | reverse complement strand
CATCGAACCCGCCGCTTGGCTCAAGGATACGCTGGAAAAACTACCCAGCTGGCCCAACAGCCGGATCGATGAGCTATTACCCCTCGCGCCTCAACCTGAGTAAAGGTGGGGCGGCTGGACGCTTACGTTCATGTACCAGATCCTGCTCCTGTTCCCGCAGTTGAGCCCACGCAACCTGGTTTTCTGGTTTTCCGCGAGCCTGCTGCTGTTTGGCGTGGAGCGCATACTGATGCTGCGCCTGTACCGCCATTTGATGGACAACGGCAAATTCCTCCAGCGCACCGTGATCCTGGGCTTTACCGACACGGCCGTGCATGTGGCTGAACACCTGTCGCGCAACAGTGACATCCGCTCCGGCCTGATCGGTTTTATCGACGACCGTACCGAGCGCATTCCCAAGGAGTTGAGCCGCCTGCCGTTGCTGGGCAATACCCGCGACCTGGAAAAGCTGATCCGATCCGAACAGGTCAACCAGGTGATGATCACCCTGCCCTGGGCCGCCGAGCAGCGCATCAATGGGCTGGTCAAGCGCCTGCGGCAGATGTCGGTGAACGTCATGCTGGTGCCGGACATGGCCGCCCTGCGCTACGGCCATAACCGAATCACCGATGTGGGCGGCATCCTGATGTTCAACACCTCGCAGTTGCCGCTGCGAGGCTGGTCGCCCTTTATCAAGCGTTGCGAAGACCTGCTGCTGGCCAGCATCGGCCTGCTGCTGCTGTCGCCGGTGATGCTGGTGACCGCCATCGCGATCAGACTCGATTCCAAGGGCCCGGTGCTGTTTCGCCAGAAGCGCTATGGCTACAACGACAACCTGATTCGCGTGTTCAAGTTCCGCTCGATGTACGTCGAGCAGACCGACCTCAACGCCGAGCACCAGACCACGCGCCAGGACCCGCGCATCACTCGGGTCGGCAGGATCATCCGCAAGACCAGCATTGATGAGCTGCCCCAACTGTTCAACGTGCTGCTGGGCAATATGTCGATGGTCGGCCCGCGCCCCCACGCCACGGCCACCAAGGCCGCCGGGATTCCTTTCGAGGAAGCGGTCAGCGAATACAGCTCGCGCCATCGGGTCAAGCCGGGCATTACCGGTTGGGCGCAGATCAATGGTTACCGCGGCGAGACCGATACGCTGTTCAAGATTCAGAAACGGGTCGAATACGACCTGGAATACATCGCCAAATGGTCCGTATGGCTGGACCTCTACATCGTTTTCATGACGGTCCCGGCCGTTCTTTCCACCAAGGAAGTCTATTGATGAACCCACTTAACGGATTGATTCCCTGCATCATCTCCGGTGGTTCGGGTACGCGGCTGTGGCCGGTTTCGCGGCAGAACATGCCCAAGCCCTTCATGCGCATGCGCGACGACCAGAGCCTGTTGCAGAAGACCTTCCTGCGGGCCAGTCACTTGCCGGGCGTCGACAGCATCCTGACCGTGACCAACCGCGACCTGCTGTTTCGCACCCTGGACGACTACCGCGCGGTGAACACCCAGCGCCTGGGCCTCGACCTGCTGCTGGAGCCGTTTGGCCGCAACACCGCCGCCGCCATCGCCGTGGCCGCCTTGCATGTGCAGGAGCATTTTGGCGCAGATGCGCAGTTGCTGGTAATGCCGGCCGATCACCTGGTGCTGGATGAAAGCGCCTTTGCCCAGGCGGTGGAAAAAGCCCACGCATTGGCCGAGGCCGGTTACCTGGTGACCTTTGGCATCCAGCCTGACCGAGCAGAAACCGGCTTTGGCTATATCGAACAAGGGCCGGCCCTGGGCGCGGGCTTCAGGGTGCAGCGCTTTGTCGAAAAGCCCGACCTGGCCACCGCCCAAGGCTACCTGGACGGCGGCAAGCACCTGTGGAATGCCGGCATGTTCTGCTTCAAGGCCGCCACCCTGCTGGAAGAATTGGCCAGCCACGCACCGGCAGTTTTAGAGGCGGCCAAGGCTGCGCTGGAGCACAGCCAGAGTCTGCAAAACAGCAGCAGTCGCCAGCGCGAGCTGAGCCCGGAAGGTTTCGGCACCGCGCCGGATATCTCCATCGATGTAGCGCTGATGGAAAAATCCGCCCAAGTCGCGGTCGTGCCCTGCGACATTGGCTGGAGCGATATCGGCTCCTGGGAAGCCCTGCGCCAACTCACGCCCAGTGACGACAATGGCAACCAGATCAACGGCGAGGCGATCCTGCACGACGTGCATAACTGCTACATCGACTCGCCCAAGCGGGTACTCGGTGCGGTGGGCGTGCGTGACCTGATCATCGTCGACACCCCCGACGCCCTGCTGATCGCCGACGCGCATCGCAGCCAGGACGTGCGGCATATCGTTGCCGAACTCAAGCGCCAGAATCACCCGGCGTTCAGCCTGCATCGCACCGTCACCCGGCCGTGGGGCACCTACACGGTGCTGGAGGAAAGCACGCGGTTCAAAATCAAGCGCATCGTGGTCAAGCCCAAAGGTTCGCTGTCCCTGCAAATGCACCATCACCGCAGCGAACATTGGGTGGTGGTCAGCGGCGCGGCAATGATCACCAATGGCGAGCGCGAAATCCTGCTCAACATGAACGAGTCCACCTACATTCCCGCCGGGCACAAGCACCGCCTGACCAACCCCGGCATCATCGACCTGGTGATGATCGAGGTGCAGAGCGGTGAGTACCTGGGTGAAGACGACATCGTGCGTTATGACGACATCTACGGCCGCGCGCCGGTTGAAGTGAAGCCCTGATGCGTACGTCATTGATCATCCCCACCCGCAACGCGGCCAGCCACCTGGACCGCCTGTTGCCAGCGCTGCGCATGCAGACGTTGCAGCCGGATGAAATGCTGGTGGTCGACAGCGCATCGAGCGATGACACCGTGGCGCGCTTTCGTGAATTCGGCGCGCGCGTGGAGGTGATTGACGCCCGTGATTTCAACCACGGCGGTACCCGGCGCTGGGCCAGCGAGCAGGTGGGCGGCGACGCTTTGATCGTGATGACCCAGGACGCGATCCCCGCCACCGCCGAGACCTTCGCCAACCTGATCAACGAGCTGCAACTGGAGCCGCTCAACGGCGTGGCCTACGGCCGGCAACTCCCGCACCCCGGTGCCGGCGTGCTCGGCGCGCAGTCGCGGCATTTCAATTACCCGGCGGCCAGCCGCACCAAGCGCCTGGACGACGCAGCGCAACTGGGCATCAAAACCTGCTTCAGCTCCGACTCGTTTTCGGTGTACCGACGCAGCGCCCTGAGCGCGGTGGGCGGTTTCCCCCAGGATGTGATTGGCAGTGAAGACGCCTATGTGGCCGCGCGCATGCTGCTGGCCGGTTACCAGGTGCGCTATGCCGCGAGTGCGCAGGTTTATCACTCCCATGATTACCGCTTGCTGGAAGAGTTTCGCCGCTACTTCGATATCGGTGTGTTCTACGGCCGCGAGCCGTGGATTCGCCAGGCGTTTGGCGACGCCGGCGGCGAAGGCAAACGTTATGTGCTGGCCGAACTGCACGCATTGCGCGAGGCCAACGCGCTGTACCGCGCCCCCGAAGTGGTGGTGCGCAGTGCCTTTAAATTGCTGGGCTATCGCCTCGGCCACCTTGAACGCCACCTGCCCAACGCGCTTAAACGGCGCCTGGGCATGTTTTCCACCTACTGGACTTGAGCCGTCATGAAGACTATCAACCGACGTTTCCGTCTTACCCTGCTCGGCCTCTTGAGTGCCTCAATCTGGCTGGCTGGTTGTTCGACCCCCGCGCGGGTGCCGCTTCCTGACAACAATACGCTCAAGGCCGGCCATCAAGCGGCGCTGACCCTGGCCGACCTGCCGCCCCCGCAGGTGCTGATCCAGAGCGGCGACTCGCTGCGTATCGTGCGTGATGCCCAGGAGCCGGCGGCGGCCGATGACATGACGATATTCGTGGTGCGCCCTGACGGCGTGATCTCGGTGCCCAACATTGGCCGGGTCAAAGCGGCCTTGCGCACGCCCGAAGACCTGGGCAAGGAGATCACCGAGAAGTACAAGCGCATCTACCGCGAACCTGCGGTGACGGTGAACATCGCCAGCGCGCCGAGCAACAAGGTGTTTATCGGCGGCGCGGTGTCCAACCCGGCGTTTTTCGACCTGGCCGGCAACGTCAGCGTCGAGCAGGCGCTGCTCAGCTCCGGTGGTGTATTGCCCTCGGCGGATGCCTCCAACGTAGCCTTGCTGCGCACCGGTCCCGACGGCAAGTACAGGACGTACTTCATCAGTCTGGAAAGCATGTTGACCAACCCCAATCACCCGCGGGTAGCGTTGCAGCGCGGCGATTTGATCTTTGTGCCGCAGTCGGGCATCGGCGCGACGGTGGAGGCTGTGGATATGTACTTCACCAAGCTGTTTCCGATCAACAAAGGGATTGGTATTGGCTTGAATTACGACCTGAACAAGAGCGACGTGAAAAATAGCGGCAACACCATCTACAACAACCCAACCATCAACGCAGGCCAAGGATTATGAAGCGGGCTTCGTATCACTCGAACCAAGTGTTCCCGCCTTTCGTAAACCCCATATGCAATGGAGTGATCCTGTGATCGAAATCCGCTCTCTTCGCGACCTGCTGCGGCTGTTTTTCATCTACCGCCGCGAATTCAAACTGGCCGTGCTCACCACGATCGTCATCGCCGTGCTCGGTGCCTTCCTGCTGCCGGCTCGCTACGAGTCGGACGCGCGCTTGCTGGTCAAGCCAGGGCGGGACAACACCACCTTGCCGATCGAGGCCGCCAACCGCCAGACACTGATTGCCCCGAGCACCCAGCACGACCCGATTGTCGACGAAGAAAAAATGCTCACGGGCCGGCCCATCGTGCATATCGTTGCCGAACGCTATATGGCGATGACCGCCGAACCGCCGCAAGGCTTCTGGAAGGTCACCAAGTTCTACATCAAAAAGGGCGTTGGCGAAGTCATCAATGGCATTCGTAGCGTGCTGCAGTTCGTCGGCCTTGCCGAGAAACAAAGCCCGCTGGAGCGCTTGGCGACCTCACTGGAGAAGAACTTCACCGCCGGTCACGAGCCGGGCTCTTCGGTGATCGAGATTTCGTTCACCTGGGACGACCCGGCGGTGGCGCAAAAAATCGTCGAGACATGGGTCAACGCCTACCTTGAAGAACGCGCGCGGATTCTCGGGCGCAAGAGCCTGCACACCTTCTATGAAACCGAACGCGCCAAGGTGGCGGAGAATATCCAGAGCCTGAAGGACCAGTTGCAAGGCCGCTTGAAGCAGATCGACTCGATCAGTGTCGATGCGCGCCTGAAGAACCTGACCAACCAGATCGACCGCGTCACCGACGCCAAGGTCAGCGCCCAGAACCAGATCTCGGGGATTCGCAGCCTGCTGGCCAACGCCAGCCAGCAGATCAAGAGCCAGCCGGCAGACGTGGTCACGATGCGCGAAACCAGCCTCAACCCCACCCAGCTAGACCTCAAGCGCCAGCTCAATGCGCTGCAAGTGGAGCGGGCTCGGCTGTTGCGCACTTACCTGCCGGGTACCCCGCAGGTCAATCAGATCGAGCAGAACATCCGCGACATGGAAGCCCTCAGCGCCCAGGAAGCCACCCGCCTGGAACGCTCGCAGAACACCGCGCCCAACAGCCTGGTGATCAACGTCAAACAGCAAATGATCGACGCCCAATTGCAAGAGCGCAAACTGGCCGGGGAAATCGAGAACTACGACAAGACCCTTGCCGAACTGCGCACCCAGCGTGACCAGGCGATGACCGATGAACCGCAACTCAACACCCTGAGCCAACAACTGCGCACCGCCGAAAAAAGCTACGCCTTGTACTCGGACAATCTTGAACAGGCGCGAATCGACCATGAACTGGACAACAGCCAGATCAGCAACATCGCCCTGATCGAACACGCCACCCTCAACCCGGCACGCGTGTTTCCCAAGAGCCTGCTGATGCTGTTGTTCGCTATTCCCGCTGGCGTTGCCGTGGGCTTGCTGACCATCTATGTGCTGTACCTGCTGGACCAGCGCATCCACGATGGCACGCGCTTGCAGGAGATGTTCCACGTGCCGCTGTGGAGCAGCATTCCCGATGTACAGGACGCAACGCCGGCAGCCGTCACCGCCAGCCTTTATCGCTTGTACAGCCTGCTGCCCCTGGATCGCATCGCCACCCAAGGTTTTGCCCTGGGCCTGACCTCGGCGCGCCATGGCGAGGGTGTTACCTTTATCGCCGAGCAACTCAAGCGCCTGCTGGAGGAGCGTGGTCACCGTGTTTCGGTCGATGGGGCGAACGCGCCAACGCCGGGTGAAGTGTTGCTGCTGGACGCCTCGGCGCTGTCCTCCAACCCGCAGGCGTTCCTGACGCTGCGCCGCGCCGACCAGATTGTGTTGGTGATCGAAGCCCGCACCAGCACCGTACCAACTATTGAAAATGCCGTGTCGTTGCTGACGACCGCGTTCGGCAAAGTCGACGGCATGATCCTCAACCGCCGCCGCTTCGAAGTGCCGGCCAAGGTGCTGGCGCGACTCAATAGCTGGCGTGGGGCGGCCTGATGCGTATCGCATTGCTGGCGCCGCTGCCACCGGAGCAGACCGGGATCGCCGATTACGCCGCGCACTTGCGCAACGCGTTGATCGAACAAGGCCTGGAGGTGGTGACCCCGCTCGCCGGCTGCCTGGAACTGCCTGAACAGTTGAAGCGCCTGCAGGCCTTTGACTGGCGCAGCGTGGACCTGGTGCATGCTGAACTGGGGGGTGGACGCTTCGGTGAGTTCCAGGCGCTGGAGTACCTGCGCCGGGCGCAACCGCACCTGCCGTTGACCGCCACGGTGCATGACCCGGAGCGCCTGATCTGGCGCCGGGCCAAGCTGTTTTTCCCCTTGACCCTGCTTGAACGCCTGCCCCACCCGCTGCCCCAGGCGGCAGCGCTGCTGGCCGACCCGTTGACCTTGCACGAAGAGCGGCGCCTGGCCAAAAGCATGCGCCGCCTGATCACCCTCACCCGCCTGGGCGGCGACTGCCTACGCCAGCGCATGGGCCTACGCCCGCAACAGGTGGCGGTGATTGCCCATGGCAACCTGCCCATCGCGCCCCAGGCCTTGCCGCCACTGGCGCCACTGCGTCTGCTGTATTTCGGCTTTATCTACCGCGGCAAGGGCATTGAGGACTTGCTGCTGGCCCTGGCCCAATCACTGGCCGCCCACCCGCAATGCCGAGGCCAGGTACGCCTGACCCTGGCCGGTGGCACCGCGCCGGAAATGACCTTTGACCCCGCCGGCAATTACCTCGATGGCCTGCGCGAGCAGATCAGCGCGCTGCATCTTGAGGATGTGGTGGACTGGCAACTGGACCTGCCCTCGGCGCAGATCCCTTCTACGATCCAGGCGCACCATGTGATGGTGCTGCCCTATCGCGAATCGAAAAAACTCAGCTTCCTGGGGCAGATGCGTGGCACCAGTGGCGCGCTGTCGTGGGCCAATGCCTGCGGGCGCGGGGTGATCACCTCCAACGCCCGCGCCTTTGCCGAAGAGGTGGCCGGCGGTAATGGCATCACCTATCAGCAGGGCGATACAGCGTCCTTGAGCAACGCCTTGAGCCGCTTGATTCTCGACCCGCAACAGGCACAGCAATGGGCCGCACGGGCTGGAGAAATCGGCCATCAACGCCAGTGGGCCAACACGGCCCAGCGGTTTGCTGAATTATTTCGGGATGCTTGTGAGGAGCCGTTGCGATGAATCTGTCATCCGTTCGCCCACTGTGGCGCTACTTGCCGCTGGCGCTGTCAATCGCCGTCGGTAGCGCCCTGCTGTTGAGTGAAAAAGTCGATGCACAACCGGTGAACCTGGCCCCGGAGCGCAGCGTGGTCTGGAAGGATTTTCTCGGCGTGAACGCGCACTTTCTGTGGTTCACGCCCGAGCAGTACAACAAGCAGATCAAGCAATATAAAAAGCTTGGATTGCAATGGGTGCGGGTCGATCTGCACTGGGATCGCCTGGAACCCAAGGAAGACGATTATCAGCTCGGCACCTTCGATGAACTGGACCGCACCCTGACCGCTGAAAAACTGCGCTCGGTGTTTTACCTGGTGGGCTCGGCGCCCTTTATCACCACCGCCCCCAAGGGTGCGCAGTTCCAGGATCAGTACCGACCGCGGGATCCGGAAGTGTATGCGCTGCGCCTGGCACTTCTGGCCAAACGCTACCCCACTATTGATGCCTGGCAGGTGTGGAACGAGCAGAACCTGCCGAACAACTGGCGCCCCAAAGTCGACGCCAAGGAGTACGGGCAATTGTTATTGGCCAGTCACCAGGCCCTGAACCTTGCCGCGCCCGGCAAACTGCAGGTCATGGGTGGCATGGCGTATTACAGCCAGATGCCGCCGCGTGGCAAAACCCTGATGTTTGAAGCGCTCGGCGCGCTGGGGGTGCAAAGCCTGGGCATGGTCGCGGCTTATCACCCTTATTCGATGACTCCGGAAACCGATGAGCCGGGCAAGAACGAAGTGCTACTGCGCGGCGATCAACTCAATTCAATGCTGCACGGTGCCGGGATCAAGCAGGTCTGGGCCACTGAATGGGGCTGGTCCAGCTATGCCGGCCCCAAGGAGATGCAGGACCTGATCGGTATCGACGGGCAGGCCGACTACACCTTGCGCCGCCTGGCGTTGATGGCGTCCCAGGACTACCAGAAGATCTTCCTGTTCGCGTTGTCCGACCTCGACCAACGCGCCTCGCCACGCGATCAGCATTACGGCCTGTTGAACCTTGATGGCGAACCCAAGCCGGTGTACACCGCCCTCGCCCGCTTCCTGGAGATCACCGGCCCCACGCTTAAACCCGGCAACACGCCGCAGTTGCAGGATGTACCGGACAGCTTCTACAGCGTGGCCTGGACCCGCCCTGACGGTAAAAACCTGCTGATGTATTGGAGTGCCAAAGGCAGCAGCATCAGCCTGCCCGGCATCAAACACGCAGAACTGCTGGACCCGCTGACCGGCGCCCGGCAAACCCTGAGCGACGACAACGGTATTCGCCCAGCGGTGAAGCCAAGTTTGCAGATACTGGTGTGGTAGCCCCGGGCATGGAGAGCTGTACATGAGAATCCTCTGGATTGTGCCCTACCTGCCGTGGCCGACCACCAGCGGCGGCAAGACGCGGCAGTACCATTTGCTGCGCACCTTGAGTGAGCGCGGGCATCGCATCACGCTGCTGGCGCAATCGAAAACGCCGGCCGATGACGCGGCGCATGCGGCCTTGAAGCCGTTACTCGAACGCCTGATCGTCGTTCCACGCCGGCCGCTGAAACATCCGCTGACCCTGCTCGGCGGCCTGTTCGCGCCCTGGCCGCTGTTGACCACGGTCAACGGCCTGTCGGCACCGTTGCAGGCCCAGTTTGCGCAACTGTTGAATGAGCGCTGGGACGTGATTCAGGTAGAACACAGCTACAGCCTGCAGCCGTTTCTGCGCACCTTGCAGCAGCAACGGCGCGAGTTTGTGCTGACCGAGCACAACCTGGAATCGAGCCTCGGCGGCGCCACTTATGACCGCTTCCCCAAGTGGGCCGCACCGTTTGTACAGTATGACCAGTGGCGCTGCCGGCAATGGGAACGCAAGGCGTTCGATGCCGCCGCTCATGTGGTCGCCGTGACCGAGGCGGACGCCCAGGCCATGCGGCCGCTGTCGACGACGCCGGTGAGCGTGGTGGTCAATGGGGTCGACAGCCGCGCCTTCGCCGAGGTCAACGCCGATGCGCAGAGCCAGCGCCTGTTGTTTGTCGGCAACTACGAGTACGCACCGAACCTGGACGCTGTGCAGTGGCTGCTTGAAGAGATCTTCCCCAGGGTCTGGTTGCAGTGCCCGAACGCACGCCTGGCGGTGGTCGGCTATGGCTTACCCGAACACTGGCGCGAGCGTTGGCCCGATGAACGTATCGAGTGGCTGGGGTTTGTTCCCGACCTGTGCGCCTTGCAACGCCGCTGCGCCGGTTTTGTCGCCCCGTTGCGCCATGGCGGCGGCTCCAAGCTCAAGGTATTGGAAGCGATGGCCGCCGGCTTGCCGCTGGTGAGCACGGCCCAGGGCGTGTCCGGGTTGGCGGTACAGCCGCAGGTGCATTACCTGGCCGGCGAAAACGCCGAGGCCCTGGCCGACGCCGTTGTGCGCCTGCTGGATGAACCGGCGCTGGCCGGGCGACTGGCCGATGCCGCACGCGACTATGCGCGGCAATACCACGACTGGGCAGTGGCGGGCAATGAACTGGAGCACCTCTACCACAGCTTGCTCACCGCCAAGGAGTCTCAGCCATGCGCGTAGCCCTGGACTATCGCCCCGCCACGGTTGCGCCGTCTTCGGGCATCGCCCGCCAGGTCGTGGCCCTGGAAGACGCCCTGCGCGCGCGGGGCAACACCGAGGTGGTGCTGTTCACTGAGGCGCCCCTGGAGCATCCGCAGCGCCAGACTGCCGTTTGCCCGGCCTGGGCCAGCCCGCTGGACGGCCTGCAACGCCCACAGGTGCGCCTGCGGTTCGAGCGCGGCTTCTTGCCCAAGGCGCTGCACGAGCAGCAGATCGACCTGTACATCGCCACGGCCAATATGGGCTTGCCGCTGTGTCGCAAACCCGCCGGCACCCGCTATGTGCTGGTGCTGCATGACCTGTTTCAGCTCACCCACCGCAACTTCCATCGCTCCAAACTCAAGGCCCTGGCCTACCGCCTGATCGACGGGGCTTCGATTGCCTGGTCGGTATGGCAGGCTGATCGGGTGTGGTGCCCTTCGCAGTTTTCCTGCAATGAAGCCGCGCGCCTGTTCCCCTGGGCCCGGGCCAAGTTCCGCGTGCTGAACAACCTTGTGCCCGAATTGAATGCAGCGCCAGAGCCGCTGCCCGCCAACCTGCCGGCGCGTTACTGGCTGGTGGTGGGCACGCGGGAGCCGCGCAAGAACATGGCGTTCTTCTTGCGCCAATGGCAGGCCTGCCGTGCGCTGAACCCTGATGTGCCGGATTTGGTTCTGGTGGGCCACGCCAGCGATGTACCGGCGGCACTGGGTGACCTGCCGGGCCTGCATTGGTGCAGCGGTTTATCGGACGGCCAACTCCAAGCGCTCTACCGTCATGCCGCGTGCCTGTGGCAGCCGTCCTATGCCGAAGGCTTTGGCTTGCCGGTGGTGGAAGCCTTGAGTGTCGGCACGCCGGTAGCAGTGGCACGCGGCAGCGCCCTGGATGAAATCGCGCCGCCCAACGCCCCGCGCTTCGCCCCCCATGACGCCGAGCAACTGCACAAGGTCATGCAACAACTGGCCGGCGCCGAGGCCACGCAAGACGGCGAAACACACCGCGCCTGGGCCCGGCAATTTGCCGAACCGGCTTATCGCGCGCGCCTGGACACTTTGCTCAAGGAATTGGACCGCTAATGCTGCCAGGAAAATTCGTCAGTCTGCTGCTGGGCCTGGTGTTCGGCGGGTTGCTGTTGGCCCTGTCGCCGATCAAGGTCATGTTGGTGGTGGCCGGTGTGGCCGTGGCCTTGACCCTGATCCGCTTTCCCCTGTGGGGCTTGCTGATTTTCGCGGTACTGGCCACCAGTATTCCCTACACCACCTTGCAACTGGGCATCCGCACCACCGTCAGCGAGGCGGTGCTGGGGCTGACCTGGGTCGGGGTGTTCTGGCAAGCGTTCATCGGCAAGACCCGTGGTTTCATGCTGTGGCGGCCGACCGAGCGGGCGCTGATGTGGCTGATGCTGTTCAGCACCATTCCGTTTATCTGGGGCATGCTGATCATCCATGCCGAAGGCAACGGGCCGGTGAACTGGGTGCGCTGGCTGATGAACCTGTCGATGTTGTTTATCGTGCCGCTGCTGCTGCGCACCGACGCCGACCGCGACAAGGTGGTGGTCGCCTTGTTGCTGGGTAACCTGGCGATGCTGTTGCTGTCGATCTTCATGTTCCTGAAGACGCGCAATGCGATGTCGATGATCGATATTCTCACCGACCTCAAATACGCCCACCCGGAAGCGGTGAAGGACATTTTCTCCGCCAACTACACGCGCATGGCCTCGCCCTGGGTGCACCCCAACCTGACCGGGGGCGTGCTGGTGCTGTTTATTCCGCTGGCACTGTTTTATGGCTGGACCCGCAGCGGCTGGCGCCGGGCCCTGGGCCTGGCGGTGGCGGTGCTGGGGTGTGCCGGCCTGCTGCTGAGTATTTCCCGTGGCGCCATCGTGGCCCTGGCGCTGGTGTTGATCTGGCTGGCCTACAAACGCGTGCCGAACAGCGGGCGCATCATCGGTATCGGGGCGGCGTTCGCCGTTGCGCTGGTGATGTTCTATCCGCCGTTGCAGGACCGCTTGATGACCATCTTCTCGACCACCAACGCCAGTACCGAAATCCGCTTTGACGAGTACGCCAGGTTCCCCACCGCCATGGCGACCTTCCCCCTGGGGATCGGCTTCAAGATCGACCCGCCCGTGCCCGGTTCCAATCTGTTGGGGATCTCCAACCTGTGGCTGAACTTCATCTACAAGGTGGGCCTACCCGGGATGCTGCTATTTATCACCGTCACCCTGTTGTGGTGGCGCGAAGTGCGGCCCCTGGGCCAGGTGCGCAAAGTCACCGCCGACAATGCGCTGTGGCTGGGGTGCATCTGCGGCGTGCTGGCGGCGCTGCTGACGGGGATTTTCGACCACTATTTCAGCTTCACCTTTGTACTGATCGCGCTGTTCTGGCTGTTGATGGGCATGAGCCTGCAACAGGTGCGCCTGCGCCCCTCCATTACCGCCCCTGTTGCTGCTATTGCGCCAAAGGATAACCAACCATGAAGCACCGGATGATTCACTCCACCGACTTGCGCGACCGCCTCCCCACGCTGGCCGCTGAAATGGGCGTGAGCCTGCCGGACCTGGAAGAGGCGCTGGACTGGTGCCTGGCCAACGACGTGGTATTTGAAGAAGGCGAAGGCGACAACAAGCGCTTCTGGATCAGCTCCATCGACCTGGAAACCGCGATTGAGCAACCGGTGGCGCGCCGCCTGTTCCGACGGATGAAACAGGATCTGCCGGCCCAGCTACTGCCGCGTTACGGCAAAAACTGGGCAACCGTCAAAGACCGGTGGCGCAGTGTCTGGGACATGGCCTACAACATCTTGATCAACAAGATCCCCAGCCACCATGTGCGCATCGCCTGGCTGCGCCTGGGTGGCGCGAAGATCGGCAAGGGCTCCAGCTTGTGGCGTAACACCGAAGTGCTGGGCATGCACAATCTGGTGGTCGGCGACGATTCGGTAATCGGTTGGCATTGCCAGGTAGACGCTCGCGCCGGGCTGGTGATCGGCAACCATGTGGCGATTGCCTCCCACGTTTTGCTCATCGCCGGCAGCCATGATCTGCAAGCGCCGGAGTTCTGGTCGATTTCCGGGCCGACTTACATCGACGACTACGTCTGGATCGGCAGCCGTGCGTTGATCGGCTTCGGCACGCACCTGGGCTATGGTTCGGTGATAAGCGCCAATACCGTGGTGGCCAAAGCCGTGGCGCCCTACAAAATCATTGGCGGCAGCGGCGCCAAAATCATGGGCGAACGCTGCCATGATCTGAACTACAAGGTGGGTGGCAAAGGCCTGTTCACCCTGTTCCACTGATGTTCGGCAGCACGCTCTGGCTGACCCTGGCGACGCTCGCCGGGCTGGTGGCCGGTTTTGCCCGCGAATGGCTGCTGGTGGCAGCCTGGGGCGCGGGCAGTCGCAGCGACGGGTTTCTGGTGGCGGTGTTTTTGCCCGAAGCATTGCGCATGACCCTGGCCGCCGGCTTGCTCGCAGCGGCTGCCCTGCCCCTCTATCAGCAACGCGACCCACAGCGCCAGCAAGCCTGGCTGGCCAGCCTGTCCCCTCGCTTGCTGGGCGTGGGCCTGGCCCTGTTTGCCCTACTGGCGCTGGGCGCGCCGCTGTGGGTGCGCCTGATCGGCCCCGGCCTGGACGCCGCGGCCCATGCCCAAGCCGCCGCCAACCTGCGCTGGCTGGCGGCCTGTGCGCCAGGCCTGGTGATGCATGGGTTGTTCAGCATTCCCTTGCAGGCACGCCAACGTTTTGTCCTGCCGGGCCTGGGCTCTTTACTGTTCAATCTGCCACCGGTGCTGTACCTGTTTATCCGTGGCAGCTCCAGCGACAGCGCCGAACTGGCAATGTGCTTTTTTGCGGGTAGTGTGTTGATGTGCCTGCCGTTACTGGCGCCGGTCTGGTCCTTCGGCTGGCGGCCGTGGCAGGTCAGCGGCGACCCGCTGGCAGGCCGCGAATTGCTGGGGCGCATCGGCCCGTTGTTGGCCAGCAACGTGGCCAGCCAGGGCCTGGCACTACTGGAGCGCTTGATCGCCAGTTTCCTGGGAGACGGCGCTGTGACGTGGGTCAACCTCGCGCGCAAGCTGATCAACCTGCCACTGATTGCCTTGATGAGCCTTAACCAAGTGCTGCTGGGCATGATGAGCGGCGAGCAAGGCCAACAGCGCCTGGCCCTGCTGCGCCGCGGCCTGGATGCAGCGACCCTGCTGAGCCTGCCTGCGGCCTTCGGCCTGATTGGCGCCAGCCCCACACTGATTCATCTGCTGATGCCCGCCCAGAGCGCCGACGGCCCACTGCCGGCGCTGCTGGCCTGGTTCGCCACGCCCCTGGTATTTGGCGCCTGGAACGCCATGCTCGCCCGCTATGCCTATGCCAGCGGCGACACGCGCCTGCCGCTCAACTGCGAACTGCTGGGCAGCCTGGTCAACGCCGCCTTGTTGGTGGTGCTGCCCTATTGTTTCGGCCTGCCGGGGATCGCCTTGGCGGCGTTGGGTGGCGTGGTGGTGACCAACCTGTTGCTGATGCACCGCCAGCAACTGCTCGGCCAACTGGGCTGGCCGTTGCAGTGGGGCTTGAGCGGGGTGCTGTTGGGTGTGGCGGCGCTGGCCCTGCACCCCTTGCACAACGATGGCTGGCAGTTGGGGTTGAGCAGCCTGGCCGGCGCGCTGGTGTTGCTGGGGCTTGGGCTTTGGCTCAAGCCATGGAAGGCCTGAGGCCGGTTCCCACCCAAACGGTGGGATGAGACCGGTTCAATCCTCCAATGGTTTGGGGGCTTTGCTGCCGGGCTTGGCGGGTTTGGTGCCCTTGGCCGGAGCCGCTGGCGCGGCTGGAACAGGCTCCGGCTCCGCAGGTGCGGCAAGCTCCTTTTCCGCCTGAGGCATCTGATCGATGGCGCTGAAAAATTCCTTCAGGTCGAGGCTGTCCGGGGGTACGGTTTTTTCGAGTTTCTTCTCGCCGTCCTTGCCGATCAGGATCACCTTGGTACCGCGGCCGACGCCGAGTTTGAGGGCGCGGATCAGCGCGTTGGTTTCTGGCGGCGTGAGCTTTTTACTGTCCTTTGGGTCCTTGGCGAACTTCTCCCCTTCGGCGCCGATACTGCCGAACTTGACGGTGTAGAACACCATGCTGCGCTCTTCGAAGGACTGCTTGGTGGCAGCCTCTTCCAGTTGTTTCTTCAGCGTTGCCAGTGTCGGGTTTCCAGCATCAAGCTCTACGACCACCAGGGGGCGCGTCTTGCCCAACTCCTGCTTGAGCGGATTATCATCAGCGGCCAACAACGGCCCCGTAAAAGCCATCAAGGTAGCCAGGGTCAGCGACCGGATGAGCATGCGCACCTCCTTTGAATTCCATGCAGGGTTCTTGAGTTTCATGTCTGCGACAGCCAAATTCAAGGATGATTCCTACACCTCTTTGAGAAGCGTAGGTCAGGAAGCCCGCTACGCAAGGGCTTGGACTGTGGCCTGGTCATTGTTTCTTCCGGTTACGAGACTTTCCACTGCGGCCAATGCCGGGCAAAAACGGGGGCCACGACAGGGTCGGCGTCTACCTGCTCCAGGCTCTGCGCAAAGCCCGGCGCCAGATTGCCGAGCACCTCGCGCGCGTCATCCCAACGCGACACCGCCGCCGCCATGATGCCCAGTGCATTCGGCGTGTTGCTCGGGGTAAACAGCTGACCGGCAAACTGATCGGCAAACACGACCCAAGCCTGGTGCAGGTAGCGCCGTGTGCCGCTGACCAGTTGCGCTTGCTGCGCCTCATCAGCATTGCCCAACCAGCGTTGCGGGTAGTCGATGATGCCGATCGCCGAATAGCAGTTGGCGGCGATATACAGCAAGCCGCGCAGGATCTGCGTACGATCGCCGGCCAGCAACTCGGCCTTGGGATACTCCAGGCCCAGGTGGATCAGGATCGCGGCGCTTTCGGTCAGTACCTGGCCATTTGGAGTAACCAGAGTGGGGATCTGCTTGAGTGGATTGATACGTGCAAGGGCGTCACTGCCCTCGCCGTCCTGCCAGGAACTGGCCTCCACGCGATGCCACGGCACTGCGCAGCGTTGCAGGGCAATTTCGATCATGCAGGAGCCGGATTCGTCGGTGCCATAAAGGGTGTACATGGGCGTTTCCTCCTGAGCCAAGGGCAATAGTGAGCCTGTGGTCGATTAGCTAGAATAGTCCCATTTGCCCGCCCACCAACGTACCGAAATCATCATTCACGAACGGCAGGATCGCATCGGCCACGGGCTGCAATTGGCGCGTGACGTAGTGGTCGTAGTCGATGGGCGCCTGGCGCACTTCCAGCGGTTGCGGGCCGTTGACGCTGATCACGTAGCTGATCCAGCCACCGCGCTGGTACTGGCGCGGGCGACCCAGACGGTCGTTGTACTCGTCGGCCAGGCGCGCGGCGCGTACATGGGGCGGGACGTTGCGTTCGTAGTCGTGCAAGGGCCGGCGCAGGCGTTTGCGGTAGATCAGCAACTCATCGAATTCGCCGCTCAAGGTACGCCGCACGTAGTCGCGTATGTAGTCCTGATGGGGTTGGCGATGGAAGATGCGTTGGTAGAGTTCCTGCTGGAATTGCCGGGCCAGGGGCGACCAGTCGCTGCGCACGGTTTCCAGGCCCTTGTAGACCATTTCTTCACTGCCATCTTCGCGTACGACCAGGCCGGCATAGCGCTTTTTGCTGCCCTCCTCGGCGCCACGAATGGTCGGCATCAGGAAGCGACTGAAGTGGGTTTCGTATTGCAGCTCCAGAGCGCTTTGCAGGCCATATTCGTTGCTCAGGTGCGCGCGCCACCAGTCGTTGACGTGCTGCACCAGCGCCAGGCCGATGCGATTGGCGTCCTGCGCAGAATGCGCGCTGCCCAGCCAGACGAAGGTGGAGTCGGTGTCGCCGTAAATCACCTCGTACCCTTGGGCCTCTACCAGCGCGCGGGTCTGGCGCATGATCTGGTGCCCCCGCAGGGTGATCGAGGACGCCAGCCGCGTGTCGAAGAACCGACAGCCGCTGGAGCCGAGCACACCGTAAAAGGCGTTCATGATGATCTTCAGTGCCTGGGAGAGCGGCGCATTGCGCTCGCGCTTGGCCTCTTCGCGGCCTTCGGACACGCGGGTGACGATGGATGGCAGGCAATGCCGGGTACGGGAGAAGCGCGCCCCGCGAAAGCCTTCCACCGAGTCGCTGTCGTCGGGATGCTTGAGACCTTCGATCAAGCCCACCGGGTCGATGAGGAAACTGCGGATGATCGACGGGTAAAGACTTTTGTAGTCCAGCACCAGCACCGATTCATAGAGGCCCGGGCGCGAGTCCATGACAAACCCGCCGGGGCTGGCTTGGGGCGGTTTGTCGCCCAGGTTCGGCGCGACGAAACCCTGGCGGTGCATCAACGGCATGTACAGGTGGGTGAAGGCGGCCACGGAACCGCCGCTGCGGTCGGCCGGCAGCCCGGTGACGCTGGCGCGTTCGAGCAGGAACTTGAGCAGCTCGGTCTTCTCGAAAATCCGTGTGACCAGTTCACAGTCCTTGAGGTTGTAGCGCGCCAGGGCGGGCTTGTCCTCGGCGAACATGCGGTTGATTTCATCCATGCGCTGGTACGGCGTGGAGATGTCCTTGCCTTCGCCAAGCAGGGTTTGCGCGACGTTTTCCAGGCTGAAGGATTCAAAACTCCAAGTGGCCGAACGCAGGGCTTCGATACCGTCGATGATCAGCCTTCCCGCCGCTGCCGCAAAGTAGTGATTGCGGCTACCGTGTTCGCGCCAGGCCATGGCTTCACCGCCACGTCCCAGCAACAGCGGCACGTTCAGGCGCTGGGCGTGTTCGTGGAGGACGCGCAGGTCGAACTGCACCACGTTCCAGCCGATGATCGCGTCGGGGTCAAACGTGGCCAGCCATTGGTTGAGGCGTTCGAGCAGTTGAGCGCGGGTGTCGCAATAGTCGAGTTTGAAATCCACGGCGTCGGTTTTGTTCGGCGGGCCGAGCATGTACACCTGGCGCTCGCCGCAGCCTTCGAGGGCGATGGAGTAGAGATCGCCCTGGGCGGTGGTCTCGATATCCAGGGACACCAGCTTCAAGGGCGGACGGTAGTCGGGGCCCGGCTTCATCTGCGCGTCAAGCAAGGTGCCGCTCGCATCCGGCGTGCCGCCGAACCACACAGGGGCGGTGATAAAGCGCTCCATCATGTAGCGCTCCGGCGGGCGCACGTCACCTTCGTAGACATCGACCCCGGCAGCGCGCAGGCGCTTTTCGATGTCCATCAACTGGCGGTGCTGGCGGGCGTACAGGCCCAGGACCGGGCGGTGATGAAAGTCGCACAACTGCAACGGGCGCAACTCAAGATCGCGCTCGTCCTTGAGCAACCAATCGAGCGGCTTGCGGTAAGCCTCAGGGATGAACACCACCGAGGTTTGCACGGGTAGGCGAATGCACCGTGGCCCTTGGTCGGTGGCCAACCAGAAGCTGACCTCCGTGCCTGCCGGGGTATCGCGCCAATGCCGGGTCAGGACAAAACCCTGCTGTAAATCCACCGTACCGCACCTCAAGAATCGCGTTCAGGGCGTGATTCTACTCGGCATCCGTACAAACGCGGCAGGTTAACGCGTACGCGGAGCGCGATCGCATAAATTTGTTGCAGGACATTAATAACAATCACTATCATTTGCATCGGAGCCGTATCCGCGCAGTGAGGAAGCGCGACGTTGTTGTCCCCTTCCTCATAAGTTAGCCGTCTGGATCGACCATGCCCCTCTGCAAGCTTTTCGCTGCGCCATTTCGCCCGACCCTGCTCGCCCTTTGCTGCTCCGTGAGCCTTGCTGCACAGGCGGCAACCCCAGCGGCCTCAGACAACGTGTTGGAACTGGGCGCCACCAACATCAATGCCCAAGCACCCGCGCCCACGGCGCTGCCCCCTGAGTTTGCAGGAGGCCAGGTTGCACGTGGCGGCCAACTGGGTGTGCTGGGCAACCAGGACATCATGGATGTGCCCTTCAGCATGTCCTCCTACACCGAAAAGTTGATTCGCGACCAGCAGGCAGAAACCGTTGGCGATGTGCTGCTCAATGACTCCTCGGTGCGCCAGGCCTCGGGGTATGCGAACCAGTCCCAGACGTTCATGATTCGTGGCCTGCCGTTGAATGGCGACGACATTTCCTATAACGGTTTGTACGGCATCCTGCCGCGCCAGATCATTTCCACTGACGCCCTGGAGCGCGTGGAGGTATTCAAGGGCCCTAACGCCTTTATCAACGGCGTCACCCCCACCGGCTCGGGGATTGGTGGCGGCGTGAACCTGCAACCCAAGCGCGCCGATGATGTGCCACTGCGTCGTTTCAGTACCGACATCAGCAGTGATGGGCGGATTGGCGAACACTTGGATATTGGCCAGCGCTTTGGCGAAGACAACCGTTTCGGCGCACGGGTCAACCTGTCCCAGCGCGAAGGCGATACCGGCATTGATGATGAGAGCCAGCGTTCGAAGCTGTTTGCCGTCGGCCTCGACTACCGCGGCGATGCGTTGCGCTTGTCCGGTGACTTTGTGTATCAGAAGCAGCGTATCAACGGCGGGCGCAACTCGGTCTTTCTCGGCAAGATCACCCACGTGCCGGATGCCCCTTCGGCAGACACCAACTACGCACCGAGCTGGAGCAGTACCAACCTTGAGGACACCTTGGGCATGCTGCGCGCCGAGTACGACCTCAACGAACACTGGACCGCATACGCGGCAGCCGGTGCCAAACACAGCCGCGAAATGGGGCGCTACTCGTCGGTGACCCTGAGCGATAATCTCGGCAATGCCAGCGCCAGTGGCTCGACTATCGCCCACGAAGAAAACAACACCAGCGCGATGGGCGGGCTCAATGGCCAGTTCCAGACCGGCCCCGTCAGCCATCGGCTCAACTTCGGCCTGGCCGGCATCTGGACCGAGGCGCGCAACGCCTATGTGTTCGCCAGCGCAAAAACGGCAACCAACATCTATCACCCAGCGACCGGCGCGCCACCGGCCCTCAATAGCCCGCGCAATACCCCAGGTACCGACTTCAGCGATCCGACCATCACTGGCAAGACTTTCGTGCGCAGCCTCGCGGTATCCGACACTTTAGGGTTCTTCGACGACCGCTTGTTGGTAACTGTCGGCGCACGTCGCCAACAGATGGTAGTGCAAAGCTACAACTACATGAGCGGCACCCGAACGGCCAACTATGACGAGTCGATCACCACGCCGGTCTACGGCATTGTGTTCAAGCCGTGGGAGCATGTATCGCTGTATGCCAACCGCATCGAAGGCCTGGCCCAGGGCCCGACATCGCCGCTCAAATCAGGCAATCTGACGGTCATCGGTGGCGGTCAAGCTTATGCGCCTGCCCGGTCCAAGCAGATCGAGGCCGGCGTCAAAGTCGACATGGGTACCTACGGTGCGACCTTGGGTGTCTACCGTATCGAACAGCCAGGCGCGGGCTATGCCGAAGCCATCGACGCCACCACTGCCCGCTATGTGCGTGAAGGCCAGCAGATCAACAAGGGCGTCGAGCTGAACGTCTTTGGTGAGCCCGTCAGCGGGCTACGCCTGCTGGGCGGAGTGACGCTGATGAAGACCGAACTCAAGGGCACCCTCAACGGCGCCAACGATGGCAACCGGGCCATTGGCGTACCTTCATTCCAGCTCAACGCCGGCGTCGACTGGGATGTGCCTGCCTTGCCGGGTGTGACCCTCAACGGCCGTATGCTGCGCACCGGCGGCCAGTACGCCGACGCAGCCAACGAGCTGAGCCTGCCGGCCTGGAACCGCTTCGACGTGGGTGCACGCTACACCTTCGCCGTGGACAACCGCGAGGTGACATTGGGTGCCACGGTAGAGAACGTCGCCAACCAGAAATACTGGGAGTCGGCCCAGGGCGGGTTCCTGAGCCAGGGGGATCCGCGAGTGGCGAAGTTGTCGGCGTCGATTGATTTCTAGAACGTGATTACGTTGGGGGGCTGATCTCCCCCCTTGCCCACCATCATACTGGTCGGGTTTCGCTCAGATAGGTTTCGATATTGCCCATCTGCTCATCCCAACCACGGGAGTTCATCTTGAACGCCTTCTGGCGCCGCGCCTCGGGAACTTGGTCGAAACCGGATTCGACAACCCGCAGCAGGATACCTGGGGCGCGATCCTCGATGGTGAACTCCACCAGGGTCGGTGTTTCGTTGTCGTAGTCGACGCCCTCCTCTACCGCGAAGGGGTGCCACCAGAAAGAGAACAGTGTTTGCGGCAGGACGCGTTCGATCCTGGCCTTCCAGACTACATGTTCGTAGCCTGGGTAAGTAATTGGCGCTTCGATAGTTTGCCCGGCTACAAAGGTTTTGCCCTTGAGCGCGATACCGAACCAGCTGCCAAATTGCTCGGCATCCGTGAGAGCCTCCCAAACCTGTTTACGCGATGCATTGAGCAGGACTTTGCGTTCGATGCGATCTAATACGTGCATAAGTCACCTCCTTCATTGAACAGTAGGCGACATCAACCAATGCGCAACCTTGCGTTGTGCGCGATGATGATGACCCCTCCTTGCCTGGCCATAGGTTATGACTGACCCACTGAATGGAAGTTGCTTGTGCAAAGGTGTGCGCTACCAAGTGGACAGCCTGGACATGCCCATCAGCCACTGCCACTGCGAAAGCTGCCGCAAGGCACACGCGGCCGCGTTTGTCGCCACGGCTGGGGTGATGCGTGAGCATTTTCGCTGGACGCAGGGTGAGGAACTACTGTCGTCCTTTGAGTCTTCGCCGGGTAAATTCAGGCATTTCTGTTCGCGTTGCGGCGCGCATCTGATCGCTGAACGTGGGCATCAGCCCCATGTGATTGTGCGGGTGGCGACGCTGGATGATGATCCGGGCGTCAGGCCCACCTCGCATATCTGGACGGCCCATGAAGTGCCCTGGCTGGCCTATGACGGCGTAGCGCGCTGGGACGAATGGAAGGTCTGAGTCAAACCCGTGGATCACCCGCAGCCTTGGCCGGCGCCGCATATTGCGGCTTGAGGTGGCCTTCTTGGTCGAGCAGCCAGGCATCCATGATCTGGCGCACCACAGGCCCGGCTACACGGCCGCCGGCCTCACCGTTTTCGATCATGACTGAAATTACGATTTTCGGATGTTCGGCCGGCGCGAAGCCGACGAACAAGGCGTTATCACGATGCCGCTCCAAGGTCTTGTTGCGGTTGTAGCGCTCACCCTGCTTGATTGCCACCACCTGGGCGGTACCACTCTTTCCGGCGATACGGTATTGGGCGCCTTGCGCTGCCGCCCGGGCGATACCGCGGGGATCGTGCATCACCAACTGCATGCCGTGGTTGACCTGCTCCCAGTCACGCGGGTCCTTGAGCACCACGTTGGGCATCGGGTGTTCATCTACCGGAGCCACACCGTTGATGGTCTTGGCCAGGTGCGGTCGGTTCCATACACCTTTGTTGGCGATCAATGCAGTGGCCTGGGCCAATTGCAGTGGCGTCACCTGCATATAGCCCTGGCCAATACCGAGGATCACGGTTTCGCCTGGGAACCACGGCTGGCGACGGGTCGCACGCTTCCAGGCTTGGGATGGCATCAGGCCGGCAGATTCTTCGAACATATCCAGGGACACTTTCTGGCCCAGGCCGAACTCAGCCAGATAGTCGTGCAGGCGATCAATTCCGAGTTTATGGGCCAGGTCATAGAAGTAAGTGTCGTTGGAACGCATGATGGCCGCATCCATGTCCACCCAGCCGTCACCGCTGTGGTTCCAGTTGCGGTATTTGTGGTCAAAGTCTGGCAACTGATAGTAACCCGGGTCGAACACTCGGGTTTGTGGGGTAACGACACCACTGTCGAGACCGGCAATGGCCACTTCCGGCTTGATGGTTGAACCTGGCGCATAGAGCCCGCGTAGCACGCGGTTGAACAGCGGCCGGTCAATGGAGTCATGCAGCGCGGCGTACTCCTTGAAGCTGATGCCGGTGACGAACAGGTTCGGATCGAAACTCGGTTTACTGACCATGGCCAGTACTTCACCGGTTTGCGGGTCCAGGGCGACTACCGAACCACGACGGTCGCCCAAGGCCTCTTCGGCGGCTTCCTGTAGCTTGACGTCGAGGCTCAGGACGATGTTTTTGCCAGGAATCGGATCGGTGTGCTTGAGCACGCGCAGCACACGGCCCTGTGCGTTGGTCTCCACCTCTTCATAACCGACATGGCCGTGCAGTTCTGACTCGTAAAAACGCTCGATTCCGGTTTTGCCGATGGATTGGGTACCGCGGTACTCCACCGAATCAAGGGTCTTGGATTCTTTTTCGTTGATGCGACCGACGTAGCCGATAGAGTGGGCAAAGTGCGCGCCCAGAGGGTAATGGCGAACGAATTGTGGCTCGACGTCCACCCCAGGTAGGCGGAACTCGTTGACGGCCAAAACGGCGATCTGCTCTTCGGTCAACTCGTAGAACAACGTGACGGGAACAAACGGGTGACGGGCCTGCTTGAGCGCCTTATCAAACACTGCACGGTCTTCGGCAGGCAGGTGCAATAGATTGACGATCTCGTCCAGCTCAGCCTTGAGGTCGGCGGTGCGCTCACGGGTGATGGTCAGGTTATAACTAGGGCGGTTGTCGGCCAGGACTACGCCATTACGGTCATAGATCAAGCCGCGAGTCGGTGTGATGGGTAGTACGTGCACCCGGTTGTTTTCGGAAATTGTGGAGTGGTAGTCGTACTGCACCACCTGCAGGAAATACATGCGCCCTACCAGCGCACATGTGATCCCAATCACCAGCAACGCGCAGGCGAGCAAGCGTTTGTTGACCAGGCGGTTTTCTTTTTCGTGATCTTTGATTGGTATCGGTTCGGGCATTTCTACAGCATCTCGTTGGAAAAGGTCGACGCCGCATCCTGCGGATAAGGATCAATCCTTGTGAAAATGTGCTGCACCATAGCAAAAATGCAGAAACACTTTGTATCGAATTCCCTCAACGGCAGCTTATTTAATGTTGCCAGAAGCGCTGGAATTTTCGAGCGCCCAAAACAAAACCCCAACTGCTTTCGCAATTGGGGTTTCGGAATTTAATCTTGACGATGACCTACTCTCACATGGGGAAACCCCACACTACCATCGGCGATGCATCGTTTCACTGCTGAGTTCGGGATGGGATCAGGTGGTTCCAA
>NZ_WKCD01000579.1:0-802 GCF_021606625.1 Pseudomonas sp. PA-4-8C | reverse complement strand
ATGCTGAATTCGACAAACTCGCCCTCTTCGTCGATGTGCCAGTTCTTCAGGCTCAAGGTGCGTTCGTACTTGAAGCCGGTGGGTTCGCGCTCTTCCACGATCAACGGGCCGACCAGGCCACGGCCGAGTTCTTCGCTGCTGCTGACATGGGGGTGATACCAGTAACTGCCGGCATCGGGCACGCGGAATTTGTAGTCGAAGTATTCGCCAGGCAGCACCGGTAATTGCGAGACGTAGGGCACGCCGTCCATTTCCAGCGGCAGGCGGATGCCGTGCCAGTGGATCGTAGTGGCGACTGGCAGATGATTGATAAAGCGCACCCGCAGCCATTCGCCCTGGCGCACCCGCAACTCGGTGCCTGGCGCCGAAGGGCCGAACGCCCAGGCCTGAGTCTTGTGCCCCGGCACCAACTCTACGTCCAGGGGCGCGGCGATCAACTCGTAATCGTGCCCGGCCTCGGACTCAGCGACTTTCCCCAGCCAGTAGCGGTAGCCACCGCCGGCACCGACGCCTACTACGGCCAGGCCAGCAAGACCACCCAGGATTTGTCGACGGGAAAAAGATCGGGACACAACAACCTCGCGTATCTGCCGCAGGCCAAGGGCCCGCAAAGGGCTGATACGATACACCTGCGTCGGCTAAACAGTAAGGCTTCGCATTGCCGCATGCCAAAAACACGACGGCTCATCCTGTGGGAGCTGGCTTGCCTGCGATCGCGGTGGGCCTGCTACGAATGCGTCAACTGACACTCCGCTATCGCAGGCAAGCCAGCTCCCACATTGATCTTCATTGTTTATTAATG
>NZ_WKCD01000578.1:0-814 GCF_021606625.1 Pseudomonas sp. PA-4-8C | reverse complement strand
GTAGAGGGGAGCAATTGAATCCAGTTGACCTCGGCAGGCGCCTGGTCCAGGTCGATGCTCCCGCCCGCTTGCAGCACCCGTCGGCAGTTTAGAAGCCACTCGCCAAACCCGCGGGTACCTGCGTTTATCCAGCGCCATGGTTGGTTCAACTCACCGATGAGCGGGAACTGCTGGAGCACGTGTCCATCCCAGTCCACCAGTTGATTGCCTGCAAAGCCGAAGATGGCCTGCATAGGATCACCCAGCACGCAGGTAGGTAGTACCGCCGCGAGTGCGGTGACCAAGGCGTGCTGCACCAAGTTGCAGTCTTGGTACTCGTCGACGAGCAAGTGAGCATAAGTTGCCGCCAGGGTATCGCTCACATGCCCCGCTTGCACCAACGAGCAGGCTGCCAAGCGGATTGCGGGATAGTCAGCGCCTGGATTTCTCAGTTCAAGAATGGCAGCAGGTATCCCGCTTCGCTCTGGGAAGATACCGACCAAGCGCATGGCAAAACCGTCGAGGGTCGCCACGCGATACGCTGACGCTGGAACGCTGGCGCGTTGCATGCGCAGGCGTAGTGCGGCCACTCCCGCGTTCGTATGGGTCAGAATGAGAACAGGTTTGGCGCCGGTATGCTGGGTCAGCGTGTCCGCGATGAGTTGTGTCTTGCCACAGCCGGCTGGCGCCGTCACGGTTCCGCTGCGGAAGGCGAACAAATCGTACTCAGGCGGCATGGGCCCACCCGAATAACTGGCGGATTAAGGCAGTAAACCCAGCGTCCATAGCCTGGTAGACGGGCCCGACAATTTTCCGGGCAAGGATTTCGAATTTG
>NZ_WKCD01000577.1:0-816 GCF_021606625.1 Pseudomonas sp. PA-4-8C | reverse complement strand
GGCCCAGGGACAGGCGCCCAAGCTTCTCGTCAGGGTCGATTTCATCGGCCAGGCCCTTGAGGCAGGCCAGGGCCTGCTTGCGCAGCAGGCCCCGGTTGACCACGCCAAAGCGCGTGGGCAAATGCCCGAGAAACAGGTTCTCGGCCACGCTCATTTCCGGCACCAGGTGCAGCTCTTGGTGAATCACCGCCACGCCGCTGGCGATGCTGTCGGCGGCGCATTTGAAGGCCATGGTCTGCGCGCCGATCTGCACGGTGCCGCTGGACGGAATGTAGGCGCCGCCGAGGATTTTCAGCAGGGTCGACTTGCCTGCGCCGTTCTCGCCCATCAGCGCGTGCACCTGCCCCGGGTGGGCGGTGAAGCAAATGCCATCCAACGCCTTGACCCCGGGAAAGGTCTTGCCGATGCCGTCAAACCGCAGGGCCGCAGCGGTCATTTCCACAGCCCGATCTTGGTCAGTTCCGCTTGGAAGTTTTCGCGGGTGATCAGCGTCACTTCGTCCATGGCCGTGTATTTCGGCGGCTCGGTACCCTTAGTCACCCACTCGTACATCATCTCGGCGGTTTTGTAGCCTTCAATGTGCGGGCTGGGGAGCATCGAACCAAAGAAGCCGCTGTTGGCTTTCTTCAATTCGCCGATGGCGTCGGTACCATTGATGCCGATGCCGATCACATTGGCTGCGGCGAAACCGGCACTTTCGGTGGCGCGCACGCCGCCGAGCACGGTGTTGTCGTTCATGCCGCCGATGATCAGGTTTTTCGCGCTACCTGGCAGTTTGACCAGCGCCGAGTTGGTGGCGTCCATACTGCCTGGCAC
>NZ_WKCD01000576.1:0-817 GCF_021606625.1 Pseudomonas sp. PA-4-8C | reverse complement strand
GCGGTGTTGGGGTGCCGGATGGCGGCGTTGGCCTGAGTGTCATCGACGATCTTCTTGTCCGAAGGCAGGAAGTTGTGTTCCAACCGAGTGCGGTTGGCGTGGCTTCTATAGTCTTTGCTGGCGTTTTTCCAGCCGCCTTTGCCATTGGCTATTTCTGCGTCTTCCCCGGCTGTTTTATCCAGAGGGTTATGCCTGGCTTGACCACTGTCGATATGACCTTTGTCAACGGGCGGGTATGCCGGTGTGAAGGGGACGGAACTCTTGATTGAAGTCATGGCTGCACCTCTTTGGTAGCGAATGAATTGACCCGCCAGGACCTGGCCCTGGCTGGGTGTTTCGCAGGTTAGCGCGCGGTTTGGGGATGCTCAACGAGGCCCATTCGGAATGAATGTAACGGAATGAAATCGCTGCGGGGTCGAGGGTGCCGAGAGAGGGATTGGCTGTAGGCAGAGTCTCGCAGAGCGTTTGCAGCGCTACGGCCTGGCGTCGGAAAGTGCCGATAAATCCAGGTTTTTTACCTGTTGCAACGCATTTGTTCGCGGTGCAGCTTTTGGCGGCGTCACGCTTGGAAACATAAACATGATCGCGCTTGCGACGGTGTGCTCTTAGAGAGTCATTGTCATTTCATGCCACGCCATCCCGCCGTGATCCGACGGCGAAGGTTGTACGTAGGTGTAGCCCATGCGGCGGTACAGCGGCACATGCTGTTCCTTGCACATCAGGTGGATCGTCTGCTTGCCCATTATCCTCATGTGTTGCACGAACGCCGTCATCAGCTTTTTTGCATAGCCTTTGCCTTGATGGGACGGGTCGACCA
>NZ_WKCD01000575.1:0-832 GCF_021606625.1 Pseudomonas sp. PA-4-8C | reverse complement strand
CCGCTGCTTTCGATCAGGCGGGTGCCCGGGTCGCCAGCGCGGATATGACCACCGACTTCGTCCTGGAACTTGTTCCAGGCTTGCGGCGAGTTCCAGCCCGGCGACCAGGCAAACGGCACCTGCTGACGCGGCTCGGCCGAACCCGAATAACCTTCCATGGAGAAGGCAAACGCGGTGTCGTTGTCTTGCGGGGTACGCGGCTCGTGCACGCTGATGTCAGCACGCATGGCGGTACGACCGGAGTAACGCAACGGCTCACGCGCCAGTTTCAGGCCCTTGATGCGGAACGCGGCAGACGGCGCGGCATCGACGATACGAGCCAGTTGCGGCGCGCTGGCAGCGGTGGCAGCGGTGACGTGGTCGAGCTGGGTCCAGTCGATCGGCTGGTTCAGCAGGGTGGCGCGCAGGGCATGCAGCCAGCGCCAGCCTTCGTGCACCAGGATGCTGGCGTCCATGTACTTCGGATCGAACACCTGGAAGAAGCGCTGGGCGCGGCCTTCCTGGCTGACCAGGGTACCGTCGCCTTCAGCGAAGGTGGCGGCTGGCAGCACCAGGTCGGCGCGGTCGCTGGTGGCGGTCTTCTGATGGTCGGCGACGATCAGCACCTTGGCGGCGTTGAGCGCAGCGTCAACCTTGGCCGCAGCGGTGCGGGTGTACAGGTCGTTTTCCAGTACCACGATGGCGTCGGCGTTGCCGTCGATCACGGCTTGCAGCGCCGCGTCCACGGACTCGCCACCGAGCATGGCCAGGCCCAGACTGTTGGCTTCCGGCACTACCAGGCTGATGGAACCGTTTTTGTCGCGCAGCTTCAGGGCCTTGGCGATGTTGGCAG
>NZ_WKCD01000574.1:0-839 GCF_021606625.1 Pseudomonas sp. PA-4-8C | reverse complement strand
AACTTGGACGCTGTGGAATTGCCCCAATGCCAGTTGTAGGAGCGAGCTTGCTCGCGAAAAACTCACAGGCGCCGCGTTCATTCAGGAAGCACGCTTTATCGCAGTGAAAAGGAGACGGATTCATTTCTAGAAAATAAATCTGTCCCCATTTCGTCCGAGAAGCTTGCCGCGCCGTTCAGTGCTTGCGTCCCCCTCTTGTCATGCGCTGCAGTACCTGAGCATCGCCCTGCCAATAGTGCACGATGACTGCCGCGACATGCCCCAGGATAAGCACCAGCATTGTCCAACCCAGCAAACTATGAAAGTTGCTGCCCAGGTCAACCATCCACTGGATTTTTTCCCCCTCGAACCCGTCCATGACCGGTACGCCAAACGCAGAAAAAGCCCGGCCGGATCCGTACTGGCGAATCATCCCGATAAGCGGGATCAGGAACATCAGTGCGTACAACATCCCATGCCCGGTGGCGGCGATACGGCTTATGCTCGGTGGGCGCAGGTGTCGGCTCAGCAGACTCCAGCCGGCACGTAGGACCAGCAGTATCAGCAGTAACAGCCCCACGGGTTTGTGAAAGGGCCACAACCATTTATCCAGCGTAGAGTCCGACGCCAGGTAGTGGGTTATGGCTGAGCAATAGATCCACGCAAATAACAAGAACATCAGCCAATGCATTGCGCGACTTACCAAGTCGTAGTGTTCATTTGGCTGAAGAGGGGAGGCGCAAGTCGTCATTGTTCTGTCCTTCTGGCGAGTCGCATCGCGTTCTCTTTTAAGCGCATTGAGGCGCTGTTTGATGAAAAGTGGCCAGAATGAGTCTGGCGGCGACCCGATCATATACAAC
>NZ_WKCD01000573.1:0-843 GCF_021606625.1 Pseudomonas sp. PA-4-8C | reverse complement strand
GCCCAGCGCCCAGGTGCGCATGTTGCTGGTCAATTCGTGCACGGTTTGTTTCTCCTGTTCACTGGGTTGTTTGAAGGTGGTGCACCCTGCAACCGATCCAAGTAGCAGGCATGTAAAAAATACGGTCAGCCTGCGCATAGAGGCCTCTTGGCTTTCGCCGCAATCTTGATCAGGGAGTAGAGGGTGAATTGCTGAGTGAGCGGGTTGGCGTAGGACGCTTCATGATCGAACCCTGGGGCTTGCACTTGCTGGCGGACAGAACCCTGGCGGATCTGCCTGATCGGCGCGCGGCCGGAGCTCACCGGTACGGTGCCGTCGCCAGCGCCGTCCTGCATACGGCAATGCAGTTCCCAATAGCTGGTCTGTACGGTCTTTACTGGCGCATTGGGGTCACCGCGTGGGGGCATTACACTTTCGGCTTGCCCGCCTACGTACAGGGGGCTTCGCCCGTCGTCACGCACCTCGGGCATTTGCAAGCTGGACACCGTGAAGGCGTCGGGGCTTGATGCATAGGGGCCGTTGAGGCGAGACCCTCGGCGCATCTCCCAGGTGATGGTTTCGAAGCTGGGATATTTATCGTCGTTGCCATAGTAAACATAGGTTTGAGGGTGGTATGACCCTGCAATGCGTTGATGGAAGCTGCTCGCTTTCTTTATGTTTATCGCAAATGTCTCCCAAGTGATCGGATCCCCATCCTTCGG
Source organism: Pseudomonas sp. PA-4-8C (assembly GCF_021606625.1). Lineage (NCBI taxonomy): Bacteria > Pseudomonadati > Pseudomonadota > Gammaproteobacteria > Pseudomonadales > Pseudomonadaceae > Pseudomonas > Pseudomonas sp. PA-4-8C. Next base: position 142 of record NZ_WKCD01000573.1, on the reverse strand, counting down.
TGCCAACCACTCATCACGCAACAATCCCCACCAGCGGTCACGGCGTAGATAAATCTCTTCGTAAGGATCCTTTACCGGTTGACGCGGCATAGCCGGGGCTCCACGTTCGTCAATCAGCCGCAGCCAGCCCGGGGCGTAATCC
>NZ_WKCD01000572.1:0-861 GCF_021606625.1 Pseudomonas sp. PA-4-8C | reverse complement strand
GTGTTTAGAACACCCAGCAGCGGTTTGAGCAGCGGAACATCAACCGTCGCGGCTGGCGACTGCTGACCATCGGCCTTGGCGACCACGCCTACGGATTCGCCGCCCACACCTTGTGGCAACTTGATCACGCCTTGGCCTTTCTCGTCCAGAATGACCGGAGTACCGACGGGCTTACCGTCCTTGTCCTGCAACTGCACGGTTGCACCCGGCTTGCCGGTCACCGGCAGTTCGCCTTTGTCCGCATCCACTACACCCGGTACAGGCTTAAGCAGTGGAACGGTAACGGCAGCAGATGGCAGTGAATCAACGCCATCTACTTTCTGCACCGCAAATACCGCCTGGCCGCTCGCCGTGGTCGGGATTTGGATTTCGCCTTTACCCTGGCCGTCCAGCGTCACTGGAGTGCCAACAGGCTTGCCGTCCTTGTCCTGCAACTGCACGGTTGCGCCCGGCTTGCCGGTGACTTTTACCTTGCCGGTTTGTGGATCAACCTCACTCAGGATCGGTTTCAGTGGTGGCACAGCAACGGTCGCCACTGGCGATTGCTGGCCATCGGCCTTGGCGACCACGCCTACGGATTCACCGCCCACACCTTGCGGCAGCTTGATCACGCCCTGACCTTTGTTGTCCAGAGTGACCGGAGTACCGACGGGCTTACCGTCCTTGTCTTGCAACTGCACGGTCGCACCCGGCTTGCCGGTGACCGGCAGTTCGCCTTTGTCCGCATCCACTGCACCCAGTACAGGCTTGAGCAATGGAACGGTAACGGCGGCGGACGGCAGTGAATCAGCGCCACCGATTGTTTGTACCGCAGACACCGCCTGGCCACTGGCGGTGGGCGGGGTTTGGGTGTTTCCCTTT
>NZ_WKCD01000571.1:0-881 GCF_021606625.1 Pseudomonas sp. PA-4-8C | reverse complement strand
GTCGCACATCCTCTTCGACCAGGCCGCCCTGGCAGCCGGCGACAGCTTGAAGGACCCGGCCGCGTATGTGCGCCGACTGAACAAGCTGTTGGTTGAATTGTCGGTTTAACACCGTTGTAGAAAAACCCGCTTCGGCGGGTTTTTTCGTTCTGGCTCTACTGTAGGAGCGAGCTTGCTCGCGAAAAACGTGAGATCACCGCGTTCATTCAGCATTTGCGCGTTATCGTTGACGTTCTTCGCGAGCAAGCTCGCTCCTACAGGGAGCATCGTCAATCCATCTGAATTGGGGAAAATGATGAGCCAAGTCACTGTACGTTCCGTGGTCTATCAGATTGATGGCCAGTCTTATGAAAGCCGTCTGGCGTTCGATGCCAGCCACAAGGGCCCGTTGCCGGGACTGCTGATGGCGCCGAACTGGATGGGCGTGAGTGCGGGGGCCGAAGAGATCGCCAAGGCCGTTGCCGGCAAAGGCTATGTGGTGTTGATTGCCGACCTCTACGGGCAAAACGTACGTCCTTCAAATGGCGATGAAGCGGGCGCGGCGATGATGCCGTTGAAGAATGATCGCCCACTGCTGAACAAGCGTATGCAAGCCGCCTTCGAGCAACTGCAAGGCCAGACTGAAGCAGCAGTGGACACCTCGAAACTGGCCACCTTTGGCTTCTGCTTTGGCGGTTGCTGTTCCCTGGAACTGGCCCGTACCGGCGCGCCGCTGAAGGCTGCCGTGTCGTTCCATGGCACCCTGGATACGCCGAACCCTGCAGACGCGAAGAACATCAAGGGGTCAGTGCTGGTGCTGCATGGCGCCTCGGACCCGTTGGTGCCCAAAGAGCAACTGCCGGCGTTCGAAGATGAAATGAACGCGGCGGGTGTGGATTGGC
>NZ_WKCD01000570.1:0-902 GCF_021606625.1 Pseudomonas sp. PA-4-8C | reverse complement strand
AACTCATGGAGATTCTCAGCCTGTGGGGCCAACCCCTTGGCATTAAAGAAGCTCAGGCGGTGGTGCGCACCTTTCATTCGCGCATCCTGCCGATGGTGCGCAGCCTGCCGGGCTTTGAACGGCTGCAAGCCTTTGAGAACCTCAATGGTGGTTTTGACGACGCCGACAGCAACGCTTTCGACCTGCGTATCAGCGACGCCCAGCGGCAACAGATGAACGCCTGTTATCACCGCTTGTATGGCCGCCATGAGCGCTTTCGCGAGTTGATAGCGCCGTTGGCACGCCATGGCCTCCAGCTCAAGGAGCTGGAGCGCGATCATCCAGACGTGCAAAAGCGCATGGCCGTGACTGAATTGGCCGCCAAGCGCGATGAAGAACTCTGTGATGTGATCGAAGACCTGTGGTTTCGCGCCGGTGCCTGGCCGATCAAAGGCATCGAGCCCAGCCGTCAGGCCTTTGAAATCAACGGCGCGCAATTTCATTGCCACGGCTATATCCCGGAGCTCGATGCCTGGGTGGTACTGGGGTTCGATGGGCGCGAAAACCCGCAGATCAGTCGGCCGAATTCGAAACTCTCGGTGCGTGCAGAATGGGCGGTGAAGCGCACGTTGTTTCAAGCTTTCTGCAATAAGCCGCTGATATGGCTGGATAATTACGAATCTTCCAAGCGCCTTTTGAGCAGCCTGGGCGGCGATGCCACGGCCGGGCCAGGCTTTGATTACAAGGTTAAAGGCGAGCTCGCTTCGGCGCCCCTGTTGGACAGTTTTGTCATGGCAGCCGGGTTTATCGAGAACCTTGGTTTGGATGTGCCTACGGCGGTTTGCCAGATGGGCTTTGCCCAAGACGACCCGGGCCGGCTGTTCTTTGCGGCTCTTAGCATTTTTTGGGAAGGCCCTGAAGAA
>NZ_WKCD01000057.1:0-24454 GCF_021606625.1 Pseudomonas sp. PA-4-8C | reverse complement strand
CACGCTGGCCGAACGCAGGCTTGAATTCGTGGGTAACCCGGCAGGACGCCGGGTTAGCCGCCCCGCGCCAGGGATGGCGCGTGGCGGCGGCCCACGGATTCAAGCCTGCGTTCGGGCACACCGAGCCTAAGCGAGGTGCCGAGTGGTGGGGCAAGAGCCCTTTGGTTACTTTGGGCTGGGCCGGCATTCCGGCTCTTTTCCAAAGTGACCCGCTGTCAGAGCGGAACCCTAAGTAGCCGTTACCGCAGCAATGGATATGTACACAATCCAACTGTGTTGACTGCCAAGCCGCCTTCGCGAGCAAGCCCGCTCCCACATTGAGATCGTGGGGTGTCAGGTAGATTGCCGTCGGCTGGCAGGGCTTCATCGCAGGCAAGCCAGCTCCCACATTTGGATCGAGGTGCGTCAGTGAGATCAGCGTCGGCTGTCAGGCCGTCACGGGAGCAAGCTCCCACAGTTTAAATCTCTGTCGGGTGGTGAGATCTAGGTGGGCTTGATGCGCTCTGAGGGACGGCGCACCCCCGCCACAATCTTATCCACCGCCTTGGTGGCCGCTACCATGCCGAACGTGGCCGTGACCATCATCACCGCGCCAAACCCTCCGGCGCAGTCCAGCTTCACGCCATCGCCGACAAAACTCTTCTGCAAACAGATGCTGCCATCAGGCTTGGGATAGCGCAGTTGCTCGGTGGAAAACACGCACGGCACGCTGTAATGGCGGGTCACAGTGCGCGAGAAGCCATAATCGCGGCGCAAGGTAGAGCGCACTTTCGAGGCCAGCGGGTCATTGAACGTGCGGTTCAGGTCGCACACCTGGATCAGCGTGGGGTCAATCTGCCCACCGGCGCCGCCGGTGGTGATGATCTGGATCTTGCGGCGTTTGCACCAGGCAATCAGCGCCGCCTTGGCGTTGACCGCGTCGATGCAGTCGATCACACAGTCGATCGTCGGAGTGATGTACTCGGCCATGGTATCGCGGGTGACGAAGTCTGCCACCGCGTGCACGGTGCAATCGGGATTGATACCGCGCAGGCGTTCGGCCATCACTTCGACCTTGGGCTTGCCCACGGTGCTGTCCAGGGCATGCAATTGGCGGTTGCTGTTGCTGACGCAGACATCGTCCAGGTCAAACAGCGAAATCTCGCCCACCCCGCAGCGGGCAATCGCTTCCGCCGCCCAGGAACCTACGCCGCCGACGCCGACAATCGCCACATGGGCCGCTTTCAAGCGTTCCAGGCCCTCAAGGCCGTACAAGCGGGCGACGCCTGCAAACCGCGGATCTTCTGTACTCATCATCATTACCCCAAAAACCGGCGCGCATTATAGGGCTACGCCGCGACAAGTTCGACGCTTGCAGCTACAAGTAAAGAACTTAGGCGGACTTTCGCAGACTAACGTCCGGCTTTTCTCTGTCTGCTGTACGCTCAGGGAAGGGCCGGTGTAGGATGCGCGCCGTTCGGCGTAGGCCGACACCTCTTTTCGTTCCGCACCCTTTGGAACCCGACATAACCATGGCATCGCGTAAATTTGGACTCAACCTGGTGGTGGTGCTGGCAATTGCCGCGCTGTTCACCGGTTTCTGGGCGCTGATCAACCGCCCGGTCACCGCTCCCAACTGGCCCGATCAGATCTCCGGTTTTTCCTACTCGCCGTTCCAGCAGGGCCAGTATCCGCAGAAAGACCAGTACCCTACCGACGAACAGATGCGTCAGGACCTTGCGATCATGAGCAAGCTGACGGACAACATCCGTACCTACTCGGTGGACGGCCCCCTGGGGGATATTCCCAAGCTGGCCGAAGAGTTCGGCCTGCGCGTGACCCTGGGGATCTGGATCAGCCCGGACCTGGAACGTAACGAGCGGGAGATCCAGCGCGCTATCGAGATCGCCAACACCTCGCGCAGTGTCGTACGCGTAGTGGTGGGTAACGAAGCGTTGTTTCGGGAAGAAATCACCCCTGAAGCCCTGATCGTGCTGCTCGACCGTGTGCGCGCCGCCGTGAAAGTGCCGGTGACCACCTCCGAGCAATGGCACATCTGGGAAAAGAACCCGCAACTGGCCAAGCACGTCGACCTGATCGCCGCGCACATCCTGCCGTTCTGGGAATACATCCCGATGGACAAGGCCGGCCAGTACGTCCTCGACCGCGCCAAGGATTTGAAGAAAGCCTTCCCGAAAAAGCCACTGCTGCTGTCGGAAGTGGGCTGGCCGAGTAATGGCCGTATGCGCGGTGGCAATGAATCATCGCCGGCAGACCAGGCCATTTACCTGCGTACGCTGGTGAACAAGCTCAACCGCCAGGGTTACAACTACTTCGTGATCGAAGCCTTCGACCAGCCGTGGAAGGTCAGCGACGAAGGTTCGGCGGGCGCGTATTGGGGCGTGTTCAACGCCGCCCGCCAGCAGAAATTCAACTTTGATGGCCCGGTGGTGGCGATTCCGCAATGGCGGGTACTGGCCATCGGTTCGGTGGTGCTTGCGCTGCTGTCCCTGACCCTGTTGATGATCGATGGCTCAGCCCTGCGTCAGCGGGGCCGTACCTTCCTGACCTTTATTGCGTTCCTTTGCGGGTCGGTGCTGGTGTGGATCGGCTACGACTACAGCCAGCAATACAGCACCTGGTTCAGCGTGACCGTTGGCGTGTTGCTCGCGCTCGGCGCCCTGGGTGTGTTTATCGTGTTGCTGACCGAAGCCCACGAACTGGCAGAAGCAGTGTGGACTCACAAGCGCCGGCGTGAATTCCTGCCCGTGGAAGGCGACTCGGACTACCGCCCGAAGGTGTCGATCCACGTGCCGTGCTACAACGAGCCACCGGAAATGGTCAAACAGACCCTCGACGCCCTGGCCGCCCTCGATTATCCGGACTACGAAGTCCTGATCATCGACAACAACACCAAGGACCCGGCGGTGTGGGAGCCGGTGCGCGACTACTGCGAAACCCTCGGCCCGCGCTTCAAGTTCTTCCATGTCGCGCCCCTGGCCGGTTTCAAGGGTGGTGCGCTGAACTACCTGATCCCGCACACCGCCAAGGATGCCGAAGTGATTGCGGTGATCGACTCGGACTACTGCGTATCACCGAACTGGCTCAAGCACATGGTGCCGCACTTCGCCGACCCGAAAATCGCCGTGGTGCAGTCGCCCCAGGATTACCGCGACCAGAACGAAAGCACCTTCAAGAAGCTCTGCTACGCCGAATACAAAGGCTTTTTCCATATCGGCATGGTCACCCGTAACGACCGTGACGCGATCATCCAGCACGGCACCATGACCATGACCCGCCGCTCGGTGCTCGAAGAGCTGGGCTGGGCCGACTGGTGCATCTGTGAAGACGCCGAACTGGGCCTGCGCGTGTTCGAAAAAGGCTTGTCGGCGGCGTACTACCACGACAGCTACGGCAAGGGTTTGATGCCGGATACCTTTATCGACTTCAAGAAACAGCGTTTCCGTTGGGCCTATGGCGCGATCCAGATCATCAAGCGCCACACCGCCAGCCTGATACGTGGCAAAGACACCGAGCTGACCCGCGGCCAGCGCTATCACTTCCTCGCCGGCTGGTTGCCGTGGGTGGCTGATGGCATGAACATCTTCTTTACCGTCGGCGCCCTGTTGTGGTCCGCGGCAATGATCATCGTGCCGACCCGGGTCGACCCGCCGCTGCTGATTTTCGCGATCCCGCCGTTGGCGTTGTTTGTGTTCAAAGTCGGCAAGATCATCTTCCTCTACCGTCGTGCGGTAGGCGTGAACTTGAAAGACGCGTTCTGCGCGGCTTTGGCTGGGTTGGCGTTGTCCCACACCATCGCCAAGGCGGTGTTGTACGGTTTCTTCACCAGCAGTATTCCGTTCTTTCGTACACCGAAAAACGCGGATAACCACGGTTTCTGGGTGGCGATTTCCGAAGCCCGCGAAGAAATGTTCATCATGCTACTGCTGTGGGGCGCGGCGCTGGGGATCTACCTGGTGCAAGGCCTGCCGAGCAACGACATGCGCTTCTGGGTGGTGATGTTGCTGGTGCAGTCGCTGCCGTATGTGGCGGCGCTGATCATGGCGTTCTTGTCGTCACTGCCCAAACCTTCGGCGGCGCCCGAGGCGGCACCGGCGGCGTAAAAAGTGACGCAATGCACTAAACGGCGGCCCTTGGCCGCCGTTTTGCTATAAGATAACGGCCCTTTTGTGAGACTTGGCCTGGCTCAATTCTATGTGGGAGCAGGCTTGCCTGCGATACAGACGCCGCGGTCTGACAGGCACACCGCAGCGATGCTATCGCAGGCAAGCCAGCTCCCACATTGGAGTTGCGTCGCTCCAGGCTCTGTATTTCCACATTCGTCCTGCGCCCATCACACGCTTTCCGGAGTTCCCCCCATGACGGCCCATGCCGACCTTTCGCCGACCCTTCAACTTGCCATCGACCTGATCCGTCGCCCGTCGGTCACGCCGATCGATGCCGATTGCCAGAAGCTGATGATGCAGCGCCTGGGCGACGCCGGTTTTGCGCTTGAACCGATGCGCATCTTCGACGTGGACAATTTCTGGGCCACCCATGGCAAGCATGAAGGTCCGGTGCTGTGCTTTGCCGGTCACACCGACGTGGTGCCGACCGGCCCGGTGCAGGCCTGGCAGAACGACCCGTTCGACGCGCTGATCGATGAAAACGGCATGCTCTGCGGCCGTGGCGCGGCCGACATGAAAGGCAGCCTGGCGGCGATGCTGGTGGCAGCGGAACGTTTCGTCACGGACTACCCGGACCACAAGGGTTCGGTCGCCTTCCTGATCACCAGCGACGAAGAAGGCCCGGCGCACCATGGCACCAAGGCCGTGATCGAACGCCTGGCCGCACGCAAGGAGCGCCTGGACTGGTGCATCGTCGGCGAGCCGTCGAGCACCAGCCTGGTGGGTGACGTGGTCAAGAACGGGCGCCGTGGCTCCCTCGGTGCCACCTTGACCGTGCGCGGTGTACAAGGCCACGTGGCTTACCCGCACCTGGCGAAGAACCCGATCCACCTGGCCGCACCGGCCCTGGCCGAACTCGCCGCCGAACATTGGGATGACGGCAACACCTTCTTTCCGCCGACCAGCTTCCAGATTTCCAACCTCAACTCCGGTACCGGCGCCACCAACGTGATCCCGGGTGACCTGACGGCGGTGTTCAACTTCCGTTTTTCCACCGAGTCCACCGTCGAGGGCCTGCAACAACGGGTCGCGGCCATTCTCGACAAGCATGGCCTGGACTGGCATGTGGAGTGGGCGCTGTCGGGCCTGCCGTTCCTCACCGAGCCGGGCGCTCTGCTCGATGCGGTGTCGGCCAGCATTCTGGCGATCACCGGGCGTGAGACCCAGGCATCCACCAGCGGCGGCACCTCCGATGGGCGCTTCATTGCGACGCTGGGCACCCAGGTGGTCGAACTGGGGCCGGTCAACGCGACGATCCACCAGGTCAACGAACGCATCCTGGCCAGCGACCTCGATGTGCTGACCGAAATCTACTACCAGACCCTGATCAAGTTGCTCGCCTGATGCTTGCCTGCCCCATTTGCAGCGCACCGCTCAATACCGTGGACAATGGCGTGGCGTGCCCGGCCGGGCACCGCTTCGACCGCGCACGCCAGGGTTACCTGAACCTGTTGCCGGTGCAGCACAAGAACAGCCGCGACCCGGGCGACAACCTGGCCATGGTCGAAGCGCGCCGCGACTTCCTCAACGCCGGGCACTATGCGCCAGTGGCCAAGCGCCTGGCCGAACTGGCCGCCGAGCGCGCACCGCAGCGCTGGGTGGACATTGGCTGTGGCGAGGGTTACTACACCGCGCAAATCGCCCAGGCCCTGCCCAATGCCGATGGCTACGCGCTGGATATCTCCAAAGAGGCGGTCAAGCGCGCGTGCAAACGCAACCCGGCGCTGACCTGGTTGATCGCCAGCATGGCCCGCGTGCCATTGGCCGACGCCAGCTGCCAGTTCCTCGCCAGCGTGTTCAGCCCGTTGGACTGGCAAGAGGCCAAGCGCCTGCTCAGCCCCGGCGGCGGCTTGATGAAAGTCGGCCCCACCCGCGGCCACTTGATGGAACTGCGCGAGCGCCTGTACGACGAAGTGCGTGAATACACCGATGACAAACACCTGGCCCTGGTGCCGGATGGCATGCACCTGGCGCACAGTGAAACCCTGGAATTCACCCTGAGCCTGGCCGAACCCAAGGACCGCGCCAACCTGCTGGCGATGACGCCCCACGGCTGGCGGGCCAGTGCCGAGCGCCGCCACGAGGTGATCGAGGCGGCTGAGCCGCTGCAGGTCACGGTGTCGATGCGCTACGATTATTTCGTGCTTCAATGACCGATTTTTACCCATCCGCGAATGGATTTTCGAATCCCGCAACGAGGAACATCCATGCGCCAACCCGATATTGAGATTTACCTGAAGGACGCCGACGTCGATCACAAGGCCATCGCCGCCTGGCTGGGCGCCGCCCTGGGCCCGTGCACCGACTGGGTCCAGAAAGGCCAGACCTACAAGTGCAAGGCCGGCAGCGTGCCGGTGACCTGGCTGCCCAAGGCGGTGGGCAAATGGAACAGCCTGTACCTTGAAAGCGACCAGACCCCGTGGGACGACGACATCGCCTGCGCCCGCGCCGCGTTTGCCGCGCTGAATGTTGAAGTGCGCTGCGCGCCGGGCACCTGGGTTGAAGAAGAGGGTGAAGAAAGCGCTGATCGCTGGATTCGCATCAGCGCAGACGGTGAAGAAGAGATCACTTGGAAAACCGCCTGACAGCGGATTGCTAACCCAATCAATGTGGGAGCTGGCTTGCCTGCGATGCAGACACCTTGGTCTATCAGTCAGACCACAGTGATGCCTTCGCAGGCAAGCCAGCTCCCACAGTTGATTGGGTTAGCAAAACAAAGTGGTTACAGGCCCACCACATCCTCCGCCTGCAAGCCCTTCTCGCCGGTAACCACGGCGTACTCCACCTGCTGGCCCTCGGCCAACGAGCGGTGGCCTTCACCGCGAATGGCGCGGTAGTGCACAAACACATCCTTGCCATCTTCACGCTGGATAAAGCCGTAGCCCTTTGCATCGTTGAACCACTTCACATTGCCGGTTTCACGCGTTGTCATCTGTTCACTCCCACTGGTTTTTTTATTGTTGAGTCGCTCGCATTGAACTGCCGAGTATAAGACAGGCTCAAAAACCATCAACTCAACGTTACATCGCTGCTTTTTTGCCGATTTTCGGCGAATACGGCACACTACCCGCCCGAGCGCCTGCTCGGTTTTTTCCACTTGAAGCAGTTCGCCTATGACCCGCTCCCCGTTCCGCCGTCTGGTGTTTGGCACCTTGCGCCGACTGTTGTACCTCTGGGTTCGCTCAGAGACGATCAACCAGTCGTCCCTCACCCTTAACCTGGACCGCAGCCGGCCGGTTTTCTACGTCCTGCAATCACCTTCCCTCACCGAGTTGGCGGTGGTCGATGCCGAGTGCACCAAGGCTGGACTGCCGCGCCCGGTGCTGCCGGTATCGGTGGGGCCGTTGATGGAGCCCGCGGCGTTCTTCTACCTCACGCCAGACCCGGATTGGCTCGGCCGCCAAGACAAGCGCGGCGCGCCCCCAACTCTGACGCGCTTGGTCAACACCCTCACCGAACACGCCGAAGAGAATGCACAAATCATTCCGGTCAGCGTGTTCTGGGGCCAATCCCCCGAAAGCGAGTCCAGCCCGTGGAAGTTGTTATTCGCCGACAGCTGGGCGGTCACTGGGCGTCTACGCCGGCTGTTGAGCATCCTGATCCTGGGGCGCAAGACCCGCGTGCAATTCTCCGCGCCTATCAACCTGCGTGAATTGATCGAGCACAATAAAGGCCACGAACGTACCGTGCGCATGGCCCAGCGCATCCTGCGTGTGCACTTTCGTAACCTGAAGACGGCGGTGATCGGCCCCGACCTGTCCCACCGGCGTAATCTGGTCAAGGGCCTGGTCAACATGCCGCTGGTGCGCCAAGCCATTGCGGATGAAGCCGAACGCGAAAAGATCGCCCCGGAAAAAGCCAAGGCGCTGGCCCTGCGCTATGGCAACGAAATTGCCTCGGACTACACCTACACCGCGATCCGCTTCCTGGAAGTGGTATTGAGCTGGTTCTGGAACAAGATCTACGACGGCATCAAGGTCAATAACATCGAAGGCGTGCAACAGGTGGCCCAGGGCTACGAGGTGATCTACGTGCCTTGCCACCGCAGCCACATCGACTACCTGCTGCTGTCCTACCTGCTGTTCAAGAACGGCCTGACCCCGCCGCACATCGCCGCCGGCATCAACCTCAACATGCCGGTGATCGGCAGCCTGCTGCGCCGTGGCGGTGCGTTTTTCATGCGCCGCACTTTCAAGGGCAACCCGCTGTACACCTCGGTGTTCAACGAATACCTGCATACCCTGTTTACCAAGGGCTTCCCGGTGGAGTACTTCGTCGAAGGCGGCCGCTCGCGCACCGGGCGCATGCTGCAACCGAAAACCGGCATGCTGGCGATCACCCTACGCAGCTTCCTGCGCTCCTCGCGCATGCCCATCGTGTTCGTACCGGTGTATATCGGTTATGAGCGCGTGCTTGAAGGCCGCACTTACCTGGGCGAACTGCGTGGCGCGAGCAAAAAGAAAGAGTCGATCTTCGACATCTTCAAAGTGGTCGGCGCGCTCAAGCAACGCTTCGGCCAAGTGGCAGTCAACTTCGGCGAGCCGATCAAACTGGCAGAATTCCTCGACGCCGAACAACCGGACTGGCGCGCCCAGGAACTGGGGCCGAACTACAAACCGGCCTGGCTCAACGAGACCACCAATCGCCTCGGCGAACAGGTGGCGCGCCACTTGAACGAAGCCGCTGCGGTGAACCCGGTGAACCTGGTGGCGCTGGCGCTGCTATCTACCACCCGCCTGGCCCTGGATGAACAAGCCATGGCCCGCCAGTTGGACCTGTACCTGGCGCTGTTGCGCCGCGTGCCCTACTCGCCCCACACCACCCTGCCGGAAGGCGATGGCCTGGCGCTGATCAAGCACGTCAAGGACATGAACCTGTTGTCGGAGCAGAGCGATGCCCTGGGTAAAATCGTTTATCTGGATGAGCAGAATGCCGTCCTGATGACCTACTACCGCAACAACGTGCTGCACATCTTCGCCCTGCCGGCCTTGCTGGCGAGCTTCTTCCAGAGCAGTTCGCGCATGAGCCGCGAGCAGATCCTGCGCTACACCCACGCGCTTTACCCATACCTGCAATCGGAGCTGTTTATCCGTTGGTCGCTGGAAGACTTGGACAGCGTGGTCGACCAATGGCTGGACGCGTTCGTTGAACAAGGCCTGCTGCGCTTCGAAAACGCCGTGTACCTGCGCCCGGCGCCGAGTTCGCGGCACTTTGTGCTGCTGACGCTGCTGTCCAAGAGCATCGCCCAGACCCTGCAACGCTTCTACATGGCGATCTCGTTGCTGCTCAACAGCGGCCAGAACAGTATCAGCGCCGAAGAGCTGGAAGACCTGTGCACGATCATGGCCCAGCGCCTGTCGATCCTGCACGGCCTCAACGCTCCGGAATTCTTCGACAAGAGCCTTTTCCGACATTTCATCCAGACGTTGCTGGAGCAAGATGTGCTACGTCGCGATGAAGCTGGCAAGCTGGGCTATCACGACCTGCTCGGCGAACTGGCCGAAGGCGCGGCCAAACGCGTATTGCCCGCGGATATTCGCCTGTCGATCCGCCAGGTGGCCTTGCACCGCGTGGACGGCGCAACCGAGGCCGCGGCCGAACCGGTTGCCGTCACCCCTGAAGAAAACCGCTAGATTGAACGAGGCGCCGGGCGGATTCCGGCGCCGTTGAAAAGGAGCTGCACCGTGAAAAAACTCATCCTCCTGGGCCTGACCGCCCTGCTCGGAGCCTGCCACTCGATGGCCCCAACCCCGAAGGCCAGCCTGGACGGCGAAGTGTTCTACCTGCAACGCATCGCCCTGCCGCCGGCTGCCACCTTGAGTGTCAGCCTGCAGGACGTGTCCCTGATGGACGCCCCGGCCGTGACCCTCGCCGAACAGAAAGGCCCGGTCAAAGGCCAGGTGCCGCTGCCGTTTCACCTGAGCTATGACCCGGCCCAGGTCAAACCGGGCCACACCTATTCGGTCAGCGCTCGCATCGAGCTGGACGGCAAGCTACTGTTTATCACCACCGAGCGGCACACCGTGCAACTCAACGGCCAGGACCCACAACCGCTGCGCCTGCGGGTAGATGCGGCCGCACATTGATCATTCCCACGTCATAAGGAAGCGCCCATGCTCCGCAAATCTCTTCGCCTCACCGCCCTGTGTGCTGGCTTGCTGTTCGGCGCCAACGCCATGGCCCTGGATCTGGGCAGCCTGTCCCAGGGCGACGCCAGCGGCGGCCTCAAGGATGCCTTGACCCAAGGTGCACAGATTGCTGTGAAACAACTCGGGACGCCCGGTGGTTTCAGCAACAACCCGGACGTGAAGATCGGCCTGCCGGGCAAACTCGGCAAAGTCGCCGACAAGCTGAAAATGTTTGGTATGGGTGACCAGGTCACGCAACTGGAAACCAGCATGAACAAGGCCGCAGAAACCGCCGTGACCCAGGCCCAGCCAATTCTGGTCAACGCCGTGAAGAACATGAGCGTGACCGACGCCAAGGGCATTCTCAGTGGTGGCCAGGACTCCGCCACCCAGTACCTGAACAAAAGCAGCCGTGAAGAAATTCGCGCCAAGTTCCTGCCCATCGTCAAGGCAGCCACCGACAAGGTTGGCGTAGCCCAGCAGTACAACGCCCTGGCCGGCAAGGCCGCAGCTTTTGGCGCGGTGGATGCCAAGAGCGCCAACGTTGAGAACTACGTGACCGAACAAGCGCTGGATGGCTTGTTCAAGATGATTGCGCAGCAGGAAGAAACCATTCGCAAGAATCCGGCGGCGGCAGCCACCAGCTTGGCCAAGAAGGTGTTTGGGGCGCTTTAAACCCCCTTTACTGAACGTACGCTGCAAACACTCTGCGGATGCAGAGTGTTTGCAATGGCTGAATATCAAAAATCAGCTCATTCAACGGCCGATTTGAGTATTGGTATTGGCGTTGCTATTCGCGTTGGCGTTGGCGTTGTTAATCGTAATATTACTGGTCGGCTGGGGACGATCATATTGGAGCGATTTTAGCGCGTCGGAAAGCTCACGCCGACTGACGGAGTCATTATGGGAATGTTTGGCGCAAGCGCCGCCCATCTGACCGCCGCCCAGCATCATGCCGATCCCAGAGTAAAAGTTACCCAATGCTTGTAGGAGCATATCTATTTCGCCTCTATGAACGTTCTGGAAACGTTATCCAGGTGATAAAAACCACCAAATAACGTACCTGCGAACAGGTAACTCTCTGTGGTGAGCCTGAAAAAAAGGTTCCCATTGGGCCCACCAAAAAACAGTCACAGATTTACTCCACGTCCTTCCTGATCCTGAACCAAGCCGCGTACAACGCCGGCAAGAACAACAACGTCAACGCCGTTGCCACAATCAACCCGCCCATGATCGCCACGGCCATGGGGCCGAAGAACACACTGCGTGACAACGGAATCATCGCCAGTACTGCCGCTAGCGCCGTCAGCACAATCGGGCGAAAGCGTCGGACCGTGGCTTCGATAATTGCCTGCCAGGGTGCCAGGCCAGCCTTGATGTCTTGTTCGATCTGGTCCACCAGAATCACCGAGTTACGCATGATCATCCCCGACAGCGCGATGGTGCCGAGCATGGCGACGAAACCGAAGGGTTGGCGGAACACCAGCAGGAACAAGGTCACGCCGATCAGCCCCAAAGGCGCGGTGAGAAAGACCATCGCCGTGCGCGAGAAGCTGCGCAGTTGCAGCATCAGCAAGGTCAGCACTACCACGATAAATAGCGGCACGCCGGCCTTCACCGAGTTTTGCCCACGGGCAGAATCTTCCACCGTACCGCCCACTTCCAACAGGTAGCCGTCCGGCAGTTCGGCACGCACATCGGCAAGCGTCGGCAAGATCTGCTGCACGAGAGTCGCTGGCTGTTCCTTGCCATAGATATCAGCCCGCACGGTCACCGTCGGCAAGCGGTTGCGATGCCAGATAATCCCCTCTTCGAATCCATATTCAAGGGTGGCAATCTGCGACAGCGCCACGCTTTTACCATTGTCGGTGGGCACGGCAAGGCTCGGCAGACGCGACAGTTCACTGCGCTCATGCACGGTGCCGCGCAGGAGGATCTCGATCAATTCGTTATCCTCACGGTACTGGCTGACGCTGGAACCGGTCAGGGAACTTTGCAAGAATTTCGACAGGTTGGCGGTGCTCACACCCAGGGCACGTGCACGGTCCTGGTCGATATTCAGGTACACGATTTTGCTCGGTTCTTCCCAGTCCAGGTGCACATTGACCACATGGGTGTTTTCGCGAACCTTGGCCGCCACTTTGCGCGCCAGAGCGCGCACCTCTTCGATGTGCTCGCCGGTTACGCGAAACTGCACCGGGTAGCCTACGGGCGGGCCGTTCTCCAGCCGCGTGACACGCGAACGCAGGTCGGGGAATTGCTCGTTGAGGGTTTCGATCAGCCAGGTGCGCAGGCTTTCACGCTCCTCGATGGTGTTAGCCAGCACCACGAACTGGGCGAAGCTGGCAGCGGGTAATTGCTGGTCCAGTGGCAGGTAGAACCGCGGCGAACCGGTGCCCGCATAGGCAACATAGTTGTTGATGCCGGCATGCTCCTTGAGCAACGCCTCCAGGCGCTTGACCTGCTCGGCGGTGTTGCTCAGGGAAGCGCCTTCGGCCAGTTTCAGGTCGACCATCAACTCCAGGCGACCGGAAGCCGGGAAGAACTGTTGCGGCACGAAGCGAAACAGCGCAACCGAGCCGATAAACAACAGCAAGGTCAGCACAATCACTGTTTTACGCCGCCGCACGCACCACTCCACCAACCGTCTTACACGCTGGTAGAAGGGTGTGCCGTAAGGGTCCGGGCCGTCGGTGCCGTGTTTGGCGGCGTGAATCTTCGCCAGGTCGGGCAGGAGTTTTTCCCCCAGGTACGGCACAAACACCACGGCCGCCACCCAGGAGGCCAGCAGAGCGATGGTCACGACCTGGAAGATCGAGCGGGTGTATTCGCCGGTGCTCGATTGCGCGGTGGCAATCGGCAAGAAGCCCGCCGCCGTGATCAGGGTGCCGGTGAGCATGGGGAATGCGGTGCTGGTCCAGGCGAAACTCGCGGCTTTGAGGCGGTCGTAGCCCTGCTCCATTTTGATCGCCATCATTTCCACGGCGATGATCGCGTCATCCACCAGCAAGCCCAAAGCCAGGACCAAGGCGCCAAGGGAAATCTTGTGCAGGCCGATGCCCAGGTAATACATGGTGGCAAAGGTCATCGCCAGTACCAGCGGGATCGCCAGGGCGACGACCATGCCAGTACGCACGCCGAGGGAGAAAAAGCTCACCAGCAAAACAATCGCCAACGCTTCAGCCAGCACCTGGACGAATTCACCGACGCTGGTCTTTACCGCTGCCGGCTGATCCGACACTTTGCGCAGTTCCATACCGGCAGGAAGGTTCTTTTGCAGGCGTGCGAATTCAGCCTCAAGTGCCTTGCCCAGTACGAGGATGTCGCCACCGTCGCGCATGGCCACGGCCAAGCCGATGGCATCGGCGCCCATGTAACGCATGCGCGGTGCTGGTGGGTCGTTGAAGCCTCGGTGAATGTCAGCGACGTCACCGATGCGAAAGGTGCGATCACCCACGCGGATCGGAAAGTTGCGGATCTCCTCCACCGTCTTGAAGTTGCCTGAAACGCGCAGCTGCACGCGCTCGGTGGGGGTTTCAAAGAAGCCGGCGGTGGACACCGCATTTTGTTCCTGCAAGGCCTGCTGTACCGCGGCCAAAGGCAAGCCGAGGGTGGCGAGCTTGAGGTTCGACAGCTCGATCCAGATCTTCTCATCCTGCAAGCCGAGCAGCTCGACCTTGCCTACATCCGGCACCCGTTGCAGCTGGATCTGGATACGGTCGGCGTAGTCCTTGAGCACTGCATAGTCAAAGCCGTCGCCAGTCAGGGCGTAGATATTGCCGAAGGTGGTGCCGAACTCGTCGTTGAAAAACGGCCCCTGGATATCCGGCGGCAAGGTGTGGCGAATGTCGCTGATTTTCTTGCGCACCTGGTACCACAGCTCGGGAATCTGCGCCGAACGCATCGAATCCCGGGCAATAAAGGTGACCTGGGATTCACCGGGCCGCGAGAACGACACGATGCGCTCGTACTCACCGGTCTCCATGAGTTTTTTCTCGATGCGTTCGGTGACCTGGCGCGAAACCTCCTGGGCCGTGGCCCCGGGCCAGTTGGTCTTGATCACCATGGCCTTGAAGGTAAACGGCGGGTCTTCGCTTTGCCCCAGCTTGGTGTAGGACAAGGTGCCAACCACGGCCAGCAGGATCATCAGGAACAGTACGATCTGGCGATTACGCAACGCCCATTCGGAAAGATTGAAACCCATGGGGACTACTCCTTGGCCGCCAGATTCACTACACGGTTGGAGCGATCCACCGGACGCACTGACTGGCCCTCATGGAGCACATGCACGCCTGCGGCCACCACCCAATCGGTGGCGGCCAAGCCTTCGAGTACCGGCACGGTGTTTTCGCCAAACGCACCAATGCGTACAGGGGTGCGTTCAAGGGTGTTGTCCGGTTTTACACGCCAAACGTAGGACGCACCGTTCTCGGCACTCAGGGCAGACAGCGGTACCGATAGGGGAATGACACCGTCGGCCTGGATGAACACCCGCGCGCTTTGGCCCAGTTCGGCGGGCACTTTGCCGCCGGTGAAGGCTACGCGCGCGGCGAAGGTGCGAGACTTGGGGTCGGCGGCAGGAGAGAGTTCACGAATGCGCCCGGCGAAGCGTTGCTCTGGCTGGCTCCACAACTCCACCGACACCGGCTGGCCGATCTTGAAGCGGCCAAAGCCCTGCTCGGGCAGGCTGATCAACACTTCGCGCTCGCCATCGGTGGCCAGGGTGAACACCGTCTGGCCAGCGGAGACCACTTGCCCCACCTCTACGGCACGCTTGGCGACCACACCGTCCTGAGGCGCGCGCAACACGGCGTAGCCGGCCTGATTGCTCGACACATCGAACTCGGCCTTGATCTGCTTCAGGCGTGCTTCACCGGCTCGGTAGAGGTTTTCGGAATTGTCGTACTGCGACCGACTGACCATCTGACGGTCCATCAAGGTCTTGTAGCGATCCCGCTCCGCACGTACCAGGCTCAGATTGGCCTCGGCGGCGGCCACTTGGGCACGGGTGGCTTCCAATTGCAGACGCACGTCCTGGGGGTCGAGTTCGGCCAGCGGCTGGTTGGCCTTGACCCGCTCGCCCTCCTCCACCAGGCGCTTGCTGACTTTGCCGCCGATGCGAAAGGCCAGGTCCGGCTCATACCGGGCACGCACCTCACCTGGGTAGCTGTCCATCGCCTGCGCCGAAGGCTGCGGTTGCACCACCATGGCCGGGCGCACGGTGGTCTGAGCCGCGTCTTCATGGCCGCAAGCGGCCAACAGGAAGATCAGGCTGACAGGCAAAGCAAGGGGCAGGAAAGCGCTGCGCATGCTGAAGGACCTTTCGCAAATAGAGCTTGGAATAATTATACTGGCCGGTATGTTATTAATACCAAACTCACCAGTCCAGTATTAAAGGTGAAAATGTCCGACAATCCTCTGAACACCGCAAGCCCCGGGCGTCCCAAGGACATGGCAAAACGCCAGGCAATCCTCGAATCGGCAAAATCGCTGTTCCTGGACAAGGGCTATGCAAACACCAGCATGGACGCCGTTGCCCTGGCGGCCGGCGTATCGAAACTCACGGTCTACAGCCACTTCACCGACAAAGAGACGCTGTTCACCGCTGCGGTGGTGGCCAAATGCGAAGAGCAATTGCCGGTGATGTACTTCGAGCTGCCCGTAGGCATGCCCGTCGAGACGGTGCTGCTTAACATCGCCCGCGGCTTTCATCGACTGATCAACAGCGAAGAGTCGGTAAACCTGCATCGCCTGATGATGACCACCGGTAATCAGGACGTGAAACTCTCCCAGATCTTCTTCGACGCCGGCCCCATGCGCATGCTGCAAGGCATGGAGCGCCTGCTCGGCAAGATTGACCAGAGCGGCGCCTTGAGTATCGACACACCGTTGAAGGCCGCCGAACACTTCTTTTGCTTGCTCAAGGGTACGGCGAACTTTCGGTTGTTGTACGGGTGTGGAGGGCAATTGAGTGCGCAAGAGGCCGAGGAGCATGTGCAGGACGTGGTGAAGTTGTTTATGCGGGCCTATCGCAGCCAGGGTCCAGAAACACCTAAGTAAGTTGCACCAACCGACAGTAACCACGATGCGAAGCGAGTCGCTCTTGATCTGCTTTTGATCTTAGGCGCCCCGTTAAACCACGCTGGCCGAACGCAGGCTTGAATTCGTGGGTAACCCGGCAGGACGCCGGGTTAGCCGCCCCGCGCCAGGGATGGCGCGTGGCGGCGGCCCACGGATTCAAGCCTGCGTTCGGGCACACCGAGCCCAAGCGAGGTGCCGAGTGGTGGGGCAAGAGCGTTTTGCTCACTTTTGCGCTCTTTTCAAAAGTGAGCCGCCGTCAGGGCGGAACCCTAAGTGGCCGTTACCGCAGGAATGGATATGTACACGATCCAACGGTGTTGACTGCCAGGCCGCCTTCGCGAGCAAGCCAGCTCCCACAGTTTGGATAGGGGGGTGTCAGGTAGATAGGTGTCGGCTAGCTGGCCGTCATCGCAGGCAAGCCAGCTCCCACATTTGGATTGCGGGGTGTCAGGGAGATAGTTGTCGGCTGTCAGGCAGCCATCGGGGGCAAGCCCCCTCCCACATTTGGAGCTCGCCGCATCAGCAAGATGAGCGCTGTTGCTTGCCGCTTAAGCCTTGAGCGCCTTCTTGGGATAAATATCGTAGCGGCTGGACTTGCCATCCAACGCATGGCTCGGCTTCGGCCCCTCAATACAGGGCGCCTTGCGCGGCCGCTTGACCACCACACGATGGCTGGCCAGCGCCAGAGCCGCCGCGAGCAACGCCGGTGCATCCGGATCATCACCCACCAACGGCCGAAACAGGCGCATTTCCTTCTTCACCAACGCAGTTTTCTCACGATGCGGAAACATCGGGTCCAGGTAGATCACCTGGGGCGGCTCCCCCTGCCAATTGAGCATCACGTCGATGGAGTTGCCCTTGAGCAACTTCATGCGCGCCACAATCGGCGCCACCTCAAAATCCTCGGCAGCGCGGGCCAAGCCATCTTCGAGCAAGGCGCCGATCAACGGCTGGCGCTCGATCAGGCTCATCTCACACCCGAGGCTGGCCAGCACGAACGCGTCCTTGCCCAAGCCCGCCGTAGCGTCCAGCACCCGCGGGCGCACGCCCTGGGCGATGCCCACCGCCTTGGCGATCATCTGCCCGCTGCCGCCGCCATACAACCGCCGATGCGCCGCGCCGCCTTCGACAAAGTCGACCCGCACCGGCCCTGGCGCATCAGGCCCAAGCTGTTGCAACTGCAAGCCGTGCTCCCCCACTTGCAGGGAAAAATCCGCATCGGCCACCTGCAGAGGCAACCCCAGCAGCGAAGCCCAGTGTTCGGCGCGGGCCTGGAAACTGTCAGCCAAGGCTTGGACCTGGATGCGGCTGACCGCTGGTTGTTCGTTCATCAATCGCCACGCTCAAAAATATTAAGGATCGGCAAACAACGGCCGATAAAAATCACAGTCAGGTATTTTGCCAGAGCTGAGCGTCGACCGAGAAAAATGTCAGACATTCTTCCCCTTTCCATCGGTGTACTGCCGACCCACAACCACTATGGCCTGCGCAATACCCAAGCGCTGGCTGGGGTGAGTCATGTGTGGCAGGACTTCTTCGCCCGAGCGTTGGCCGAGCAGCTGGGTGAAACGCCAGACGCGCTCGCCGCCAAGGCGCCTGCCCCGGCAGACCCGGCGGTAGAACCCCGCGAAGGCGCCGACCTGCTGGCGCAGATCCTCACCCAGCGTGAGTGCGATGTGAAAGACGCCGAGATCGTGCCACCTGAGCCACTGTTCCTGCCGATTGCCGAGTTCGAAACCGAACTGCTGCCACCGGCCGCGACGCCGTTCCCGGAAGAAGAAATAGTCGCCCAGCAACGCCAACAAGCGTTTGAGAGCGAGTGGGTGCGCCCCGTTGTGCTGAACGCCGGCCAACCGCTACCCGAGCCAGGCCCGGCGCCACAACCACGCCCCCTGCACCTGCCAATTGCCGAATTCGAGCTGGACCTGCTGCCACCGGCCGCCACGCCGTACCCTGAAGAAGAATTGCTGGCGCAGCAAAAGGCCTTGGACTTCGATTACTACTGGGCGCGCCCGCTAGTGACCCACAACTTGCGCCTGGCCGCCTGAACCTTAGCGACACACCCACCAACGCCCCATGTCCAGATGGAAATGGTTGCGATGGGCGGCGTTGTAGTCCGGGCTCAACACCACGTTGAAATCATCACAGGCGCCATCGCGTACCAAGCGCAGGAAACGCGCGCCGTCGCCCTGCCCTGGCCAATCCTTGAGCACGCTGATGCTGCGCCCATCCGCCAGGCGAAAACCGGCGATATCCAGGGCATTGGCCGAGGCGTGCTGGCTGAGCCTCCCGTCGGCGCGATTGTAGATATTACGGCAGGCAAAACTGCCCAAATGCTCGACTCGGCTCACCGCTTGGCCAAACACGGCCTGGGCCGCCGGTTGCAGGCTGTGGCGCTCGAACAACGCGAACGCTACCGCCAGCGGGCAACTGGCGAGAAAGCTGCTGCTCAAAGCCACGTCAGCGCCCTGCACACGCAGGACATTGCGCAAGGGGCACGCCGCATCGGCCGATGTATCAGCCTGGCGACTCACGCGCAAACCGGAGGTGTTCAGTACCTGGTCACACAACGCCGGATCATCCTGTAAACGACTGAGCTTGTAGCGCGTCAACAGGTTGGGGCTCGCTCGCACATCCAAAGGCGCCCAGGGGTTCCACTCAGACGGCATCGGCACCCAACCGCGCCAGACAGCCAGCGCAAAGGCGCCCACCAGCACCAGCAACACACTCAACGCCTTGACCACACCCACGGCTAAATCCTCAAAGTAGCCCGAGCTGCTCCGCCACGGGTTCTCGATGCAAGGTGGGCAGCGGCGGTAAACCTGGCAGGCGCACCATCAGCTTGGCGTGGAAGCGTAGCGCCAGCTGTGCCGCCAGACGGTTGTCCGACGTGTGCAGGAACATATAGGGCGTGCGGCCTTCTTCGATCCAACTGGCGATCTTTTCCACCCATGGAATCAGGAACGGGTCATTGGCCTCAAGGTCCGGATGCCCGATGAAGCGCACCTGGGGAAACTGCGTCAGTGCCGCTGGGCGCGGTGGCACCCGGGGCTTTTTGGACTGGGCATGCAGCACTGCTTCCGAGGTGGAAGTGCAACTGAACAGGGCACGTGGATCGAGGCAGATGCGCTCGACACCGCGATCGCGCAACAGGCGGTTGAGCATGCGCTCAGCATCACCCTTGGCGAAGAACTGTTCATGACGCACCTCCACGGCCAGCGGTCGATCGATGCCATCGAGAAATCCAGCCAGCTCCGCCAGGCGTGGCGGCGTAAAGCCCTTTGAGAGTTGCAACCACAGCGGTGAAACGCGCTCACCCAACGGGCTCATCAAGCCGACAAAGCTTTCTGCCGCCGGCAATTGTTCACGCAAATCACCAGCATGGCTGATATCGCCGGGGAATTTGGCGGTGAAGCGAAAGTCGTCAGGCATGATTTCGGCCCAGCGCTGCACAGTGGCGGCCGAGGGGCGAGCGTAAAAAGTGGTATTGCCTTCAACGGCGTTGAAGACCTGGGAATAGAGCCCGAGGTAATCGTTGGAGCGTGCATCAACCGGATACAGGTACTCGCGCCAGGCGTTTTCACTCCAAGACGGGCAGCCGATGTAATAAGGCAAACGCATCAGATATGGATATCGAGACCCAGCACTTCCATATCCCATTCGACAAAGCCGGCGGTGGTCAGGTAGCTGGCCAAGGCGGTGGCAACGCTTTTGCTCATGGAACGGGGAAAGACCATGTCTTGCTGACGGGCAGGAACGCCGCTGATACGTGCACTCGCGGCGCCTTGCGCTTTGGAAGGCGTATCGGTGTGTACTTCGATGAAGTCCGGTGAATCCTCGACGGATTCGTCTACCGTCACGCTCGCCTTGCGCGGCTTACGCTTGAGGGGATAGGACTGTGAGGAAAAACCGTCTATACGCATACATGCAGACTCGGTATCAATGATGGCAATTTAGCGGCACTTTCCATGGCGCGCAAATGCTCTGGTGATAACTAGAACACATAATTTGTAAAAGGTTTAAAAACCCAGGCAAATTCTGACGATTGGAGAAATTTGCCGCGCAATGCCCACATTTCTGGCGTCAAATAATCCCGCGCTCGGCCTTGGTTTGTGCGACTTTATCGCGCAGATACACCGGTGCGGCCTGGTCCGCCGCAATCGCTTCGCCGCGCTCGAATGCGAAACGCGCCAACGCCAGCAGGTCTTCAGCGTGGGGCAACATCGCCGCGTCCTGCTGCGTACACGTCATCTTGATGCGTTCGCCATAACCCCAGCCCGTGCCGGCACCGAACCAATCGCCGCTGGCATCAGCGGGCAACTGCGCCGCTTCGGGGGCCAGCACCGCTTCGGCACCGACCAGGCGCATTTCGCCTGCGGTCTCACGGTAGCAACCCCAGTAGACTTCATCCATGCGCGCATCAATCGCCGCTGCCACCTGCGACGCCCCGTGCTCACGCAACGCGCGCTGGGCCAGTACCGCAAGGTTGGACACTGGCAACACCGGACGCTCCAGGGCAAAAGCCAGGCCCTGCACCACGCCAATAGCGATGCGCACGCCAGTGAATGCACCGGGGCCACGGCCAAACGCGATGGCATCCACCGCCGCCAGGGTGGTACCGGCGTCTTCAAGCAGTTGCTTGATCATCGGCAACAATTTCTGCGCGTGCAGGCGCGGGATCACCTCGTAGTGGCTCGTGACCTTGCCATCGTGCAGCAAGGCAACGGAGCAAGCTTCAGTCGCGGTGTCCAGGGCCAGCAGGGTGCTCATCGGTGTCGGTGTCCAAGTCGGAAAAAAGTGCGCCAGTATAAACAACAACGACCCGCAAGCGGGCCGTTGTCTGTGCCGCCGATCACAGGATCAGCTCAGTGCTTGCAGCACCTTGGCGGTGATGGCCTCTACCGAGCCCACACCTGGGATGTGGCTGTACTTCGGCTTGCCCTGGGCTGCGGACAGCTTCTGGTAGAAGTCCACCAGGGGTTTGGTCTGGGAGTGGTAGACCGACAGGCGATGACGCACGGTTTCTTCGGTGTCGTCTTTACGCTGCACCAGGTCTTCGCCGGTGACATCGTCCTTGCCTTCGACTTTCGGCGGGTTGTAGACGATGTGGTACACGCGGCCCGAGCCTTCGTGAACGCGACGGCCAGCAATGCGCTGAACGATCTCTTCGTCTTCAACTGCGATCTCGACCACGGCGTCCAACTCCACGCCCGCCTTCACCAGGGCTTCAGCCTGGGGAATGGTGCGTGGGAAGCCGTCGAACAGGAAACCGTTCTTGCAGTCTTCCTGGCTGATGCGTTCCTTGACCAGGTTGATGATCAGGTCGTCGGAGACCAGGCCGCCGCTGTCCATCACGCTCTTGGCGATCAGGCCCAGCTCGGTGCCAGCCTTGACGGCCGCACGCAGCATGTCGCCGGTGGAGATTTGTGGAATGCCGAATTTTTCAGTGATGAACTTTGCCTGAGTACCTTTACCGGCCCCGGGAGCTCCCAGCAGAATGACGCGCATCGATGTGCTCCTCAATTTTTTATAGAGATGACGCTCGGATTCGCCGCGTGGGGCCAATCTCGTAAAAATGTGGTTCTAGGCCGATCAAACGGCCAAAGGCTGATCAAGATACACAGCGGGCCCTCACCATACAAGCCGCCAAAAGTAGGAGAAACCCGCGCCGCACATGCGTCAGCGCCAGGGTGTGCCTGAGCGCAACCCACCCCCTCAAACGACGACCGCCCGTTTCCGGGCGGTCGTCGCGGCTTATCCGCAAGCCATTGAGTACACGCAAAAAACCTCAACCGGTGTTGCGCAAACCGGCCGCAATACCGGCCACGGACACCAGCAGCGCCTGTTCCAGAGGGCTGTCTTGCGCAGCCTCCTGCTGACGCGAACGTGCCAGCAACTCGGCCTGCAACAGGTGCAGGGGGTCGAGGTAGGTGTTGCGCAGGCGGATGAACTCCAGGGTGTCGGGGCTATGGGCCAGCAGCTGCGACTGGCCGGTCAGGCCAAGCACCACGTCGCACGCCTGCGACAATAGGTCGCGTAAGTGCGCACCCAATGCCAGCAGGTCCGGCTGCACCAGGCGCTCATCATAAAGACGGGCGATATCGGCATCGGCCTTGGCCAGCACCATCTCCAGCATGTCGATGCGCGTGCGAAAGAACGGCCACTGCTCGCGCATCTGCCCCAGCAATTGACCTTCACCGCGCTCCAGCGCCTTGCTCAGTGCCGCTTCCCAACCGAGCCAGGCGGGCAGCATCAGGCGCGTCTGGGTCCAGCCAAAGATCCAGGGGATGGCGCGCAAGCTTTCAATCCCGCCTGCACGACGTTTGGCCGGGCGGCTGCCCAAAGGCAAACGGCCCAACTCCTGCTCCGGCGTGGACTGGCGGAAGTACTCGACGAACTGCGGATTTTCCCGCACCACGGCGCGGTAAGCCCTGACACCGTCTGCCGCCAATTCGTCCATCAGGTGACGCCAGGCAGGCTCGGGAGGCGGCGGCGGCAACAGGGTAGCTTCCAGTACCGCAGCCAGGTAGAGATTGAGGTTCTGCTCGGCGATATCCGGCAGGCCGAATTTGAAGCGAATCATCTCGCCCTGTTCAGTGGTACGGAAACGCCCCGCCACCGAGCCCGGCGGCTGCGACAGGATGGCCGCGTGCGCCGGGCCGCCGCCACGACCAACGGTGCCGCCGCGACCGTGAAACAACAACAGCTCCACCTGTTGCTCGCGGCAGATATCCACCAGGCGTTCCTGGGCGCGGTACTGCGCCCAGGCGGCGGCCGTGGTGCCGGCGTCCTTGGCCGAATCCGAGTAGCCAATCATCACTTCCTGCGGGCCCTGCAAGCGCGCGCGGTAACCCGGCAGTTGCAGCAGGCGCTCCATCACTGGCCCTGCGTTATCCAGGTCGGCCAGGGTCTCGAACAGCGGCACTACGCGCATCGGCCGTTGAACGCCCGACTCTTTCAACAGTAGTTGCACCGCCAGCACATCCGACGCAGCGCCGGCCATGGAGATGACATACGACCCTAGTGATGCGGCCGGTGCGGCGGCGATTTCCTTGCAGGTATTGAGCACCTCGGCAGTGTCCGCCGACGGCTTGAAGTAACCCGGCAGCAACGGCCGACGATTGGTCAGTTCCTGGGTCAGGAAGCTGATACGCGCCTCTTCATCCCAGTCCTCATAACGCCCCAGGCCCAGGTAATCGGTGATTTCGGTCATGGCCGCCGAGTGACGGCTGGAGTCCTGGCGCACATCCAGGCGCACCAGGAACAGGCCGAACGTCACGGCACGGCGCAGGCAGTCGAGCAGCGGGCCATCGGCGATCACGCCCATGCCGCATTCGTGCAGGGACTGGTAGCACAGCTGCAGCGGGTCGAGCAGGTCGCGGTTGTTCTGCAACACGTCGGCCGGCGCCGGGGTGGTGCTGGTCAACGAGGTGTGGGCCCACTGGCGCGTGGCGCGCAGGCGTTCACGCAGTTGCTTGAGCAAGGCCCGATAAGGTTCGACGCTGTCGCCGACTTTGGCGTGCAGCGCCGGGCTGGCCTGTTGCATCGACAGCTCGGAAGCCAGCTGATCAATGTCGCGCAGATACAAATCCGCCGCCATCCAGCGCGCCAGCAACAGCACTTCGCGAGTGACCGGCGCGGTGACGTTCGGGTTGCCGTCACGGTCGCCGCCCATCCACGAAGCAAAGCGAATCGGCGCTGCCTCCAGGGGCAGGCGCAGGCCGGTGGCGGCGTGCAGGGCCTGGTCGGCCCTGCGCAGGTAATTGGGGATGGCGTGCCACAGCGAATGCTCGATCACCGCAAAGCCCCATTTGGCTTCATCCACCGGCGTGGGGCGCACGCGCCGGATTTCTTCGGTGTGCCAGGCTTCGGCGATCAAGCGTTGCAAGCGCTCGCGAATCTGCTCGCGCTCGGCGGTGGTGAGATCGCGGTGATCCTGCAAGGCCAGTTGCGCGGCAATGGCATCGTATTTCTGAATCAGCGTGCGGCGGGCCACTTCGGTGGGGTGGGCGGTGAGCACCAGCTCGATGTCCAGCCGCGCCAGCTGCCGGGCCAGGGATTCATTGCTGTGCCCCTCGC
>NZ_WKCD01000569.1:0-906 GCF_021606625.1 Pseudomonas sp. PA-4-8C | reverse complement strand
GCCCACAAAATCTGCGCCTGGCACAGAACCCCTGTGGGAGCGGGTAGACACCCAGCCTCACCGAACCGAGTTCTGCATCACAATCTGTGGCAGATGCTCGGACAGAAAGTCAATCAGCGCCCTGACCGAAGGCAGCATGCCGCGCCGCGCCGAATACGCCAGGTGCAGCGTCAGCTCGGGGGCACTCCATTCTGGCAGCACCACCACCAATTGCTGTCGAGCTAGGGCGGGCAGGCACGCAACATCCGGCATCATCGCGATGCCCAACCCCTGGATGGCCGCATTCAGGATCGTTTCATGCTCCCTGCACATCAAGGTCGGCCGCAGCTTGGCGGTGGTACGCGCACCATCGGGGCCCACCAGCAGCCATTGTGGCTGCGGCTCATCCGCCGCTTCGTAGTAGAGCGTTGGCCGTTGTGCCAGCTCGTCCGGATGAGACAGCGACCCCGTGCGATGGAGGTAGTCCGGGCTGGCGACCAGGATGCGCCGGCTGATCCCCAGGGGTTTGGCGACCAGGTCGGGGTCCATGTCCTCCGGCCGGCGCAGCCGCACGGCGATGTCCACCGATTCTGCCTGCAGGTCCACCGTGCGATCGGTGGCAAGCACCTGTACGCGCACTTGGGGGTAAAGGGTCATGAACGCCGGCAGGTTAGGGGCCAGGAATACCTGCGTCGCCAGCACCGGGCAACTGATGCGCACCAGCCCACGCGGCGCGGCGCTGGCCATGTCGATGACCTCTTGGGCTGCGAGCGCTTCGGTGATCGAGGCGCGGCAGTGGATGAAAAACCGCTCACCGAGGTCGGTCAGGGACACGTGGCGCGTGGTTCGATGGAACAAGCGGGCGCCCAGGCGTTGTTCGAGCGCCGCGACGCGTGCGCTGAGGCGCGACTTGGGGATGCCCAGCAC
>NZ_WKCD01000568.1:0-914 GCF_021606625.1 Pseudomonas sp. PA-4-8C | reverse complement strand
GTGTGGGGGGGAGTGTCTGTGAGCCGTCGCCGTCGCGAGCCTGAAGAACACGTCAACCACGAACGCTGGTTGGTGTCCTACGCGGACTTCATCACCTTGCTGTTCGCGTTTTTTGTGGTGATGTACTCGATCTCGTCGATCAACGAAGGCAAGTACAAGATCATTTCCCAGGCGCTGGTGGGTGTATTCAACGATTCCGAGCGGGCGCTCAAGCCGATCCCCATCGGCGAAGAGCGGCCCAAGACCGTGACCCCGGCCAAGCCTCTGGTCAATGACAGTGATGAAACCGCCGCCGGCATCCAAGGCACCAGCGACCCGCTCAAAAGCATCGCCGACGATATCAGTGCTGCCTTTGGCGACTTGATCAGTTCCAACCAGATGACCGTGCGCGGCAATGAGCTGTGGGTGGAGATCGAATTGAACTCCAGCCTGTTGTTCGCCAGTGCCGATGCGTTGCCCAGTGACCAGGCATTCACCATCATCGACAAGGTCGCGGCAATCCTCAAACCGTTTGAAAACCCGATCCACGTGGAAGGCTTCACCGACAATTTCCCTATCAGCACTGCGCAGTATCCGACCAACTGGGAACTGTCCTCGGCCCGTGCGTCGAGCATCGTGCGCATGTTGGCCATGCAGGGCGTGAACCCCCAGCGCCTGGCGTCGGTGGGCTATGGTGAATTCCAGCCGGTGGCCAATAACGCCACGGTCGAAGGCCGCGCCCGTAACCGCCGGGTGGTGCTGGTGGTCTCGCGCAACCTGGATGTGCGTCGCAGCCTGACCGGAACCGGCACCGCCAATGCCACCCCGGATGCGGCGTTGAAGCGTGCTGGCACACAAACTGCACCGCCCGTTGTCAAGCCGCCGGTCCGACCGAGTAACGTCAATTCTCCGTCGCCGGCTCAATAACCGTATGC
>NZ_WKCD01000567.1:0-917 GCF_021606625.1 Pseudomonas sp. PA-4-8C | reverse complement strand
GTCGCCAACTGATGGCAGTGGCCGAGGCGGCCCTGTTTGCGCGCCACGACACGCTGTACCTGGTGACTGATGGGCGGGATGAAGTCCGCGCCAATGGGTTCTATCAGCGCCTGGGCTGGTCCGTCGTGGGGCCGGTCGATGGTGATGACGTTCGTTATGAAAAGAGCAGGGCGCCATAAGGTCATGAATGCCCCAGAGCCTCCATCGTCCAACGGCTTGCGCTACCTCGCGGTGGGTGTGCTGGGCATCGCCGTGCTGCTGGGGTTCTATTTCATTCAACTCAACGCCAAGGTCGACCGCCAGCGCGAAGAGGCGGCTGAACGCCTGACGCTGTGTCGTCATCTGGAGGCCGTGGTGGGCGCCACTGCTTCCAGTCGTGAGGCCCTTCAAGAAACATGCAAGCAGTTAAGTGAACAGTTACTTGAAAGCGCTACGCCCGATTAATAACCATTTTTTATACAGGGGCTTACTGTCGTTACTTGCACCAAAAAGTAGCACGACTACTGCTTTCCACCTTAAAAAACATGTGGTTATTGAATGACTTACGAGGCTTTCAATCCGACGAAAGGATTAAAATAATCTTGTTACATGTTTTTACAATCGCTACTATAGCCGGGCGTTCACCTCCCACGGTTTATGCATTTTTAAATCCCAAGTTTCCATCAGCTACTTGGGATTTTTTTTGCCCGCGATTTAATCTCGGTCTGTCGTTCATGGCGGGTGACGCCCTACAAAGTGAGGGCTGGCTAACACTTTTTTGTCTGTTTCTTTTACACATCTGACGCTGCCGGCGAAGTCAGACGGGGTTTGATTTTTGGGTGGGGCTCGTACTCTGTAAAAGAAAAAAAACATTACACTTATTGGAGCTAGTTATCGACTAAGAGAGAAATGCAATGATCATCAGGCGAGTCAGGATA
>NZ_WKCD01000566.1:0-920 GCF_021606625.1 Pseudomonas sp. PA-4-8C | reverse complement strand
CGTCCCAACTGATCGAATCGCTCTCCGCCGCCTCGCCAGGCTTTGTCAGCCTGGTGACGCTTACGGAGTTGGTGTGGGTGTTGCAGTCCTGTTACCAGTCGGCCAAAGGCGACGTGGTAATGGTGCTGGAAACCTTGTTGCACACGCGGGAGCTGACCGTCGAGCACGCCGATATCATCTGGCAGGCATTGCGCAAGTTCAGCGCAGGCAAAGCCGACTTTGCCGACTGCCTGGTTGAACGCTGTGGCCACGCGGCGGGGTGCGAGTACACCGCCACCTTTGATCTGAACGCGGCCAAGGCAGCGGGGATGAAACGGCTCGGCTAGCTCGCTTTGTTTGTGTAGGAGCGAGCTTGCTCGCGAAAAACTCACAGGCACCGCGTGCAACCTAAATGCCCGTGTAACCGTTGACGTTTTTCGCGAGCAAGCTCGCTCCTACAGAGGAAAGGGTGAGGAGGTTTGGTCAGCGAACCCAGCCGCCGATCTGCCAGTGGTAGCCATCATTACGCTGCACCCAGTGCGGGTGTACATAACGATAGCCCTGGCGCACCGGCTCCCAATGGCCGTGCACTGCTACATAACGCCCGCCTTCCCAACGCCAGTAACCGCGTGACCAGATATAACCCTCGCGTACCGCCGGTTCGACTTCTATCACCTGCACCGGCGGCGGTTGCGGCGCCACCACATCAACATACTCACGTTGCACCGGCCTGCGTTCATGCACCACACGCTCTTGTACACACCCGGAAGCCGCGACCACCATGGCGGCCAATGCTGCATAACGTAGCAACATACAAAACCCTCGGGCGCGAACGCCCAACACCTGCACTGGTAAAAATCCCCCCTTGTTTCAGCCACGCTCCTGCTTGGCCCTGGGTACTTTTTAACAGGCGGTGTCTGTCGGGTTGCTGAACCTAACAG
>NZ_WKCD01000565.1:0-940 GCF_021606625.1 Pseudomonas sp. PA-4-8C | reverse complement strand
GGCGTGGTGTCAGCGGTTGGATCGGCAACGAATTCGCCCGTCACCGACTCACCTTTATTACCCGCCGCATCGGTCACCGTGGTGGTGAACTCACCGTTCGGTTGTGGCGTTTCGCTGGTCAGCTCAAAGCTGCCATCCGGCTTGGCTACGGTGGTGCCGGTGGTACCGTCCGGGAACTTAACCTCGACGGTACTGCCCGGCTCGGCCTTGCCACCGACGGTCATCTTGCCGTCAGACTCGGTACTGGTCACCAGGTCGGTAGCTTTACCTGGTGGTGTGGTGTCAGCGGTTGGATCGGCAACGAATTCGCCCGTCACCGACTCACCTTTATTACCCGCCGCATCGGTCACCGTGGTGGTGAACTCACCGTTCGGTTGTGGCGTTTCGCTGGTCAGTTCAAAGCTGCCATCCGGCTTGGCTACGGTGGTGCCGGTGGTACCGTCCGGGAACTTAACCTCGACGGTACTGCCCGGCTCGGCTTTGCCACCGACGGTCATCTTGCCGTCGGATTCGGTACTGGTCACCAAATCGGTGGCCTTGCCCGGAGGCGTGGTGTCAGCGGTTGGATCGGCAACGAATTCGCTCGTTACCGACTCACCTTTATTACCCGCCGCATCGGTCACCGTGGTGGTGAACTCACCGTTCGGTTGCGGCGTATCGCTGGTCAGCTCAAAGCTGCCATCCGGCTTGGCTACGGTGGTGCCGGTGGTACCGTCCGGGAATTTCACCTCAACGGTACTGCCCGGCTCGGCCTTGCCACCGACGGTCATCTTGCCGTCGGATTCGGTGCTAGTCACCAGGTCGGTGGCCTTGCCCGGAGGCGTGGTGTCAGCGGTTGGATCGGCAACGAATTCGCCCGTCACCGACTCACCTTTATTACCCGCCGCATCGGTCACCGTGGTGGTGAACTCACCGTTCGGTTGTGGCGTTTCGCTGGTCA
>NZ_WKCD01000564.1:0-946 GCF_021606625.1 Pseudomonas sp. PA-4-8C | reverse complement strand
TGGTCAGTAAAACCCCGCAACCGAGTGGCGACATTTCCGTGACGGCCACCGATGCGGCGGGTAATACCGGCCCGGCGGCCACGGTGCCGTTCACCGCCAGCAATACCATCGACACCACCGCGCCAGAGGCACCAACTGGTTTGGCGGCTGAAACCCAGCCAGACGGCAAGGTTAAAGTCACTGGTCAAGCCGAGTCCAACAGCACCGTCACAGTGACGTTGCCAGACGGCACGGTCGAGACAATCAAAGCCGGCCCGGACGGCAAGTTCGAACTGGTCAGCAAAACCCCGCAACCGAGCGGCGATATTTCCGTGACGGCCACCGATGCGGCGGGCAATACCAGCCCGGCAGCGATCGTACCGTTCCAGGCCAGCAATGCGGTTGACACGACGGCACCAGAAGCTCCAACCGGCTTGGCGGCTGAAACCCAGCCAGACGGCAAGGTTAAAGTCAATGGTCAAGCTGAACCCAACAGCACCGTCACCGTGACGTTGCCGGACGGCACGGTCGAGACAATCAAAGCCGGCCCGGACGGCAAGTTCGAACTGGTCAGCAAAACCCCGCAACCGAGCGGCGATATTTCCGTGACGGCCACCGATGCGGCGGGTAATACCAGCCCGGCGGCCACGGTGCCGTTCACCGCCAGCAATACCATCGACACCACCGCGCCAGAGGCACCAACTGGTTTGGCGGCTGAAACCCAGCCAGACGGCAAGGTTAAAGTCACTGGTCAAGCTGAACCCAACAGCACCGTCACCGTGACGTTGCCAGATGGCACGGTCGAGACAATCAAAGCCGGCCCGGACGGCAAGTTCGAATTGGTCAGTAAAACCCCGCAACCGAGTGGCGACATTTCCGTGACGGCCACCGATGCGGCGGGTAATACCGGCCCGGCGGCCACGGTGCCGTTCACCGCCAGCAATACCATCGACACCACCGCGCCAGA
>NZ_WKCD01000563.1:0-972 GCF_021606625.1 Pseudomonas sp. PA-4-8C | reverse complement strand
CTGCAAGCCACGTTGGACACCTACCAGCGCTCGTTGAAAATGACCGAAAACCAGTACCGTGCCGGTGTGGCCGGCAAGGATGCCATCGCCCAGGCGCAAACTCAGCTCAAGACCACCCAGGCCAGCCTGATTGACCTGATCTGGCAGCGCGCCCAGCTGGAAAACGCCATTGCGGTGTTGATCGGCGAGGCGCCAGCCAACTTCAACTTGGCGGTGAGCAAAGACATCCCGGCCCTGCCGCAGATACCGGTGAGCCTGCCGTCCCAATTGCTGGAGCGGCGCCCCGATATCGCCTCGGCCGAACGCTCGGTGATCGCCGCCAACGCCAATATTGGCGTGGCCAAGGCGGCCTATTACCCTGACCTGACCTTGAGCTTGGCGGGGGGCTACTCCAGCAGTACCTATGAAGACTGGATCAGCCTGCCGAACCGCTTCTGGTCGGTGGGGCCGAAACTGGCCATGACCCTGTTCGATGGCGGCCAGCGCTCGGCGGAAGTTGACCGTACCGTGGCCAGCTATGACGAGACCGTGGCCAAGTACCGCCAGACCGTGCTGGACGGTTTTCGTGAGGTGGAAAACTACATGGTCCAGCTCAAGGTGCTCGCCGATGAGGCGGTGGTCAGCAATGAAGCGCTGGAAGCGGCGCGTGAATCCTTGCGCTTGACCGAAAACCAATACAAGGCCGGGTTGATTGCCTATCTGGATGTGGTCACGGTGCAGGCGACGGCCTTGAGCAACGAGCGCACCGTGTTGACCTTGCTGCAATCGCGCCTGGTGGCGAGTGTGCAATTGATTGCAGCGTTGGGCGGAGGCTGGGAAGGCCAGACCTCCCTGGCCGAAAAGGAGTAACCGGATGCGCCGCGCATCCTGAGGGAGCAAGATCAACTGTGTGGGCTTGCCCCAATGCCAGTCAGTTAAGCACAGTACCCTGTGGGAGCTGGCTTGCCTGCGATAGCGTTAGTGCAGTAGTAG
>NZ_WKCD01000562.1:0-982 GCF_021606625.1 Pseudomonas sp. PA-4-8C | reverse complement strand
TGCCGCACATACACCGGCAAATCCGCCATCAACTGGGCAAAGTGCGGATCCTTGCAATACGGCCCGGCGCCGACTGCACGGCCCACATGGTGGATCACTTGCTCGACCGTCTCCTCGATACACGCGCGCGTCTGTTGCGCCAGCTGCCGCGCATCGGCACGTGGCTGGCGGTCGATCTGCGCGGCGCTGGCGCGTAACACGCAGGCGGCGCTGTTCAGGGCACTGTCGACCGCGCCGAGGTGGGCCAGTGCATGGGGCTCCGCACGCGTGGCACATTGGGCGCGCAGCACTTCACCCAGGCGTTGCGCCGCGCCGTACCAGCACGCGGCGATGCCGATGCCGCCGTGCCAGAAGCCCGGGCGGGACAGATAGTCGCCCGGGCCACCCACGGCAATCCCCCTGGCGGCACTGAACAGGATGTCGACACTACCGGTCGCCGCCATGCCCACTGCCTTCCAGCCCTCATCCGTCACCGTGATGCCCGGTTGATCCATCGCCACGGCCACCAGTTGCTGGCGGTCCTCTTCGTCCCAGGCCGTCAGCAAGCCATGGCTGACCACCGCCGCACCGGAACACCAGGCTTTGCGCCCCTCGACCAGCAATCGCTGGCCGTCGTGGCGCACGCGCACCTTGGCGGCCGGCGGCTCGGCCGCCCACATGCCCCAGGTGCTGCCCAGCGGCGGCAAGGGGCTGTCGAGTTCGGCAATGATCGCCAGCGCATCGGTATGGCCTTCGAACAACTTGCACAGGCGCAGGTCATGCCCGGCCACCTGAGCCAATTGGCTCAAGCGGGCCAGGGTATCGCCGCTGCCCGGCAACGGCAGTTGGTCAAGGCCTTCCTCTTGAAGGGCCCTCAGCGCATTGCCCAGGGCTTGCGTGTCGGCATAGCCCCGGTAGCCCTGAAGGAAACCGTGCAAGGCCATTTCACACCTCGCCTTCGTGCTGCAGTTCAAACAGCAACAGCGAACGACCGGTGACCGCG
>NZ_WKCD01000561.1:0-994 GCF_021606625.1 Pseudomonas sp. PA-4-8C | reverse complement strand
ATACTGCACCGCCTGAGCTAGTGCCGTAACATTGTATTTGCGATTTTGTAAAAATTTTGACATTTCACGTAACCGGCATGGAGCCGGATCAGGAGTGGTTCGTGGCAAAAAAGTTAGAGTTTTGGGGCATCCTTTGTACAGTCGTCTATCTACTTGTGATAGCGGCGACTGTTGCATTTAAATTCGATAGTTTTGTAAAGCTTGAGTTAAATGCTTTAGGTGACTTTCTTGCCGGAGCATTCGGGCCAATCGCATTTCTTTGGTTGGTCCTGGGCTTTTTGCAACAAGGAAGAGAATTGAAGTTAAGTACCGATGCGTTACAGCTCCAAGCTCAAGAGTTGAAAAACTCAGTGGAGCAGCAGTCGATAATGGCATCAGCGGCGATCAAGCAAATTGAAGCAGCGCAGCGGGCATTCACAATTCAGCAGGCCGAAGCGGAACGTGCAATATCGGCTGACTTCGGCGCTACCATCGGATATAAGACTGGCGGTCGTAGGCCGAACACAGCTATTAACAAATTCTACCTCGAAAATTCGGGCAATTCCGCTGATCAGGTAATAGTAACTTTCGATCCTCCTTTCGATCAATTGTCAAAAGTAGAGATAGGTATGATTAAGTCTGGAGGGAAATGGGAAAGCGAGCTTATTTTTGATACTTCTCGCGCAGGTTCCATCGGGGAACTGCTTATTGAATATGAGGGGGTCGACGGGAAGAGCAGGTGCGAATACTTCACTTATCTGATATCTGAAGAACATTGGGTTATTTTCAAAAAGCGCAGAGCGGCCTAGTTTGGTTCAGTTTGATACGCCCTCACGAGCGAACGACTCAAGCTGTCGCGACTGTTTTTCGCTAACCTCAAAAACAGGTCGCGACATGTTGACGAAGCGCGCCGATTCATCGGTTGGTGCTGCTGCTAAGTTGATCAGGAAAGTAGATACCGTGTCCTGCCATTCCTCAAAGTCGTGCCGCTGGCCCAACACTTGAAGCGCATGAT
>NZ_WKCD01000560.1:0-1003 GCF_021606625.1 Pseudomonas sp. PA-4-8C | reverse complement strand
GCATCCCATGGCGCGGCGACAAATGCGTTGCGATAGCCCTGGCGCAGTTCCCCTCCCTCCTCCTCGGTGACCGCCTCCTCCAGCACCTGGGGCTGTTTGCCTTCATGGCGCACCTGAGTCACCAGCCACAAATCATTCCAGTCCTCGCGAGGGTGCTCACGCAACTGCAAAAACCGGCCACCGGCCAACGCCGGCTCATCGCCCTGGCCGTGGGCGCTGCGATAGTCGCTGAGGTGCCGCTCCAGGCCACGCTGGGCGAGGTATCTGCCATGGGCTCGGTCGGAAAAATTGCCGGGGTAGTGCTGCGTTTCAAGCTTGGGCAAAGACTCATCGACGGCTGCGCTTTCCAGCTCCACATGGGGTTTGCGAAAGTCGTAATCGCGAAGATTCAACGCCGTGGTACGGGTCGCCAATTGCAGGGTGAAGCGCTTGATCCCAGGGGTATTGGCAACCATTCCCGAACCAGGCCGGTAAGGCGTGGGCTGATCCATCTGGGCAAACACGGTCTGGTCATCACCAAACACCAGCAGGTGCCCTTCGGGGGAATGCTGGAAATGATAGTGAATCCCCAGCTCGGCACACAGGCGCTGGATGAACGCCAGGTCGCTCTCGCCGAACTGCACGCAATATTCACGCTCAGGGTAATCACCGCTCAACCGGAACTCAAAGCGATCACTGTGAATCCCCTGCCCGGCCAACACCTGAGCAACAATCTGCGGCACCGTCTTATGCTGAAAAATACGCTGATGGCTGCTGTGCGCCAGGTACGCCAGATGCGGCGCAAGACTGAGCTGATAACGCGTCAAGCGCCGCCCCGAGTCGCCCTGGGCAACCCGATACACCAGGCCATGAACGCCATGCCCCTGATCGTCGAAGCCCAAGTACACCTGCCGATGCAGCAAGGCCTCCAGATCGACATCCGGCTGCTCGCTGACCAGCTCAAGTTCAAAACGATAGGGCTGGCTGATGGCCTCGGTGCCGCTGAACGCGAACACCTTGAAGT